>NZ_JADBSZ010000085.1:0-25889 GCF_020246425.1 Microcystis sp. M079S1 | reverse complement strand
ATCGAATAAAGCTTCTCCTAATACTTCGACATCATCAATACTTAACCCCATGATTTTAGTTTCCAATGAAGGATTAATCTCCCCTAACTTGCGTTTAAGTTGACGAAGAATCAATGTCTTTTCCCGTTCAATACCTTGTTCAATACCCCGTTCGATACCTTGTTCAATACCTTGTTCAATACCTTGTTCAATACCTTGACGCATCCAACTGGTGGTAATTTGCATAACTCCCTCCTGTACGGGTTGACTAAATGTGCTAATCTCTTCTTGAAATTGTCTCTCTTCCACCGGATTTAGATTGAGATAAGTATCAATAAATCCAGAAATCAATTGCATTCTCGCCGCATCTAACCTTAAAGTGATTAATAAGCGCAGACATTCCGCTTTTACCTTGGCTCGCTCTTTCTCGGCAATGTTCATCTTCGCCATCAACGCTGAAGCAACCGGATTCGGCTGATTGAGAAAATCTCGCCAATTTAATCGATTTAATTGCACGACTTGATAGTTAAATTATAACACCTTGAAATCGGGAAAATCGACCACATATTGACTAATCGCTTCTCTTTTTGGCTTTGAATAAGAAAAAATTCCAATCGGATAAATCGGTAAGACAAATTTCTCATGAAAACGAGCAAAATAAGTAAATATTCGCCGGTTAAACCCCTGGCGGGAACTTGGCTGCGCCTCCAGATGAATCAGAAAAAAAGATTCTTTTCCTCGAAACTTAACTTGTGCGACTAAATCGCTTTCATGCCTTTCTCCTTCCGTGACATCGGTAAATACTTCTTTGTCTAAAAAAGTAATCGAGTCCCTATCTAAATAAGCCATTACTTGAGGAAAAAATAACTCGATAAATTCGACAAAAAAGGTGGAGATTAACTCCTTAAATAATCGCTCATGGTCAATATTATTAGTCATGTAATATCATCTTAACTAATCTAAGGCTGCATTTCCTACCCGTCGGCTGGAAGCCGCTATTTTCGCCCCAGTAATTTGAGATAATTTATTAATAAACTCTGTCCCCGCATCTCCCGCCGCGACCTGACAACCGTACAGTAGAATATGATTAATCTTTGCCCAATTCTGTAACTTTTGGCGGTAATCGTAAATATTTGTTAAATTGAGTTGACAATTCCCTAAATATAAGCATCCCGGCGCACCATGAGAAACCAGGTGAATGGTGGTAATCTGGGGATTTTGTGGTAAAAAAAGTGAGAATAACGGTGGCGACTTCTGGAATTACCCCAGCTTGGAGGCTTTGATAATCAGTAACACCAGCATCGAGGAAAACTACGGTAGCGGTTAAACGCTGATTTCTCGCACTATTCACCTGATTAGCTTGACTCAAGCCATCAGCTTGAGCAAAATTGAACAAAACATCGTCAACAGCAGAAAGGCTCGGCAAAAGAGAAGAAGTCATGACGCTGACAGCAAAGGTTTATTGCTAACAGTTTTAGCCCAACAATCCCCAATTTTTCAATGGTGCTGTAACAAAAATTAAGATTATACAGAAAACGGGTTTCTTTAAGAAACCCGTTTTCTCAGTTTCTCGTGGTGGGACAGAAACAATTCCTAATCCTGCCATTTGACGAATATGATCATCAAAAGCGAATACCTTAAATATTTGTAAGCGATGAGCCATAACTAAAATAGAACAATCTGTGTAACTCCATTTTTTATCATTCGCCAATTCAAGTCTGAATTGCATCACTGTCTGATCTATCTTCATAGAGTACCTCATTAGGTTATATAGTGCGCCTAAATGATATGTAAACTAGAATGCCGACAACAATCCCGAAATATTTTAGAATAAAAGGACAACAAATATAAGGGACTTGCGTGGGAATAATATCCCAGCCAGGAAATCGCTCTGTAGAAGAATCAGACCAGCCAGATGGCATATTATCAAAGCGCAAGTCCCTAACTATTGCCGCTCAAAGATTGGCTACTATCCAAGCAAGTACCTAAAGCTAGAAAAGGGATGAAGTGGCAGTTTTTTGCGATGCTTAAAATGTGACTGCGATAATTAAACCGGAGACTAATAAGCCAAAACCGCTAACCAAAGGCCAAAAACGGGGATAAAACCGAATATTTCCGGCAGAGTGAGTTATTTGACTCCATTCGAGACGAGGAAATAAATCGCGACGAAACCAACCGAGAACTTGTACAGATGTATTATTTATTGCTGCCGTGGGGGAGTTAGTAGTCCTGATTTTATGCCAAAAACCAAAACGATAGTTAGGAGCGAGGGGAATTATGCCGGTGCTATCTTTAAGAAAGAAATTCTTTCCTTGAGCAATTAACTCACCGCGGAGTCGGACGGGGATAGCTGGGAGGGGATGACTGTAAGGATTATCAGTTAAAGAAAAAATATCGCTGAAACTAGCATTGTTGAGACGAGGATAACTGGCTAATCGATTGATAATTATACCCAAACCCCCACCGACTAAAATTAGGCCCAATGCACCCCAAGAGCTAAATTTCAGCCAAAGAAAATCAGCTATGACAACCCCAATAATAAAGCCTAGTCCCGAAGCATAATATAAACACAGTCGTAGAAAAAAGTTTTGATAGAGTTTCTTGGAATCTAATTCCATTTCTTGACGTAATAATTTCCCCAGACTAAATTCTATATCTAGATCCATCTGTCGGGCATAGTTAGTTAAAGCGCGAATCCTTTCACCAGTCAGGGGATGATTAGATTGCAACTCTAACCATTTTGCCCAAGGGTTATATATATCCCAGAGAAAACTCTGTCCGATCCGGCGAGACTCCAATGCGATACCATAAACGTTACCGGCAATGATCGCATCCTGCTCCAGGGCAATATTTAATACTTTTGTACTGAATGACAGGGGACTAAACTGGGCAGTTTCTTGGACTAAACCAAAGGCAATTTTTACTAAAGCGCGGGCCAAAGCATTGGGATTACCAGTAACTTGGGCAGCAAAATGATCGGCGAAGTATTCTCTAGTACGAGACAGATAAAGACAGCAAAAAACAATAATTGGCCTAAAAATAGTGATAATTGATGAGAGAAGGGCTAGAAAAACTGTGTCTTTAAAATTATTACCTTGATTTTGGGCAAAAGAATCGAGATAACAGCTTAAATGGTCGAAACTAGCACAGATAGTCATCAGGGCAAAGTCTCCCTGCCAAATATGCCCTAATTCATGAGCATATACCGTCGCTACTTCCTCATCGTCGAGATAGGTAAATAAACCTCTGCTAACTACTAAGCGAGCATTACCCCGTCGAGAGCCATAGGTAAAAGCGAGGGGCTGTCCATCTTCGATAATGCCTAGTTTTGGCGGTTTTAACCCTTTTTCTCGGCATATACGCCCAATTACCGCCGCCGATTCTGGGCTATACCGTTTAATTTCCGCTAAGGACACCCAACGCACTCGATAAAGACGTTTTTGTGTCCAATCAATTAGATTCGGGGCGATACAAAGGATGAGTCCGCCTAAGAAACCGGTCAAGAGCAAGGCAATAATTACACCCCTCCCCGCAGGGATGAGGAGCAAACGGGTAATTACAAAAAAAAGACCAAATAATATAGCATAAAAAGCCGTAATTGTCAATAGTTTAGCAAAAATAAGTCTATTTTCGGGGATAGTCCGGGATAACCGGACACTTACCCGTGCTGCTCGTGCTGCCTTGGGCAGCGATCGAAATTTGACCCCATTAGTGGCAATACCGATGGTTTTTTGTTCAGCACTAAAGATTGTCAGTAATCGTTTGGCCCACTGACTAACTTCCTGATCAAGATGATTTTCTAATTCCAGAGCTAGGGCGATCGCTTGTGGCCGTTGATTATTGCCCCGATAGGCCCGAGCAAGAGCCATTTTAGCTTGAATATATAAGGGAGAATGAAAATTAGCCGACTGTTGGCAATATTCTTCCAGTAATTCTACAGCCCTTGCGTAATCCTTTAGGCGTAGATATTTTAATCCTTCTTCCAGTGACATAGAGATCCCTTAGCTGTTTATCTATCTTTAGAGATACCCAAAATCGTAGGAAAGATTAAAGGAGTTGGGGAAGTGGGGGTGTGGGGGTGTGGGGGTGTGGGGATTTTTCAGTGAGCAGTAAACAGTAAACAGTAATCAGTGAACTTAAAACTCTGGGTTCGACGGTAGTTACCATGATAGAAATTACTTGACTACATAGTTATATAGGATTTTAAGCATAAATAGGTAAGCCAATGATAATTATTCATTTTTATCAATATTTTGGGCAGTAGCGATCAAGTGAATCAGACAAGTTAGCGAGCCGATTAGGGAAATAGGGAGTAGAATGGAAAGGTTGTGAGTCTATAACTATCGTTAAAATACTATGGCTTGTCCCAAGAAGAAAACCTCAAATGCCAAGCGCGACCAACGGAGAGCGCACTGGAGAAAGCAAGCGGAGCGGGAAGCACAAAAAGCCTTATCTTTGGGTAAATCTGTCCTTTCTGGTCGTTCTAACAGCTTTGTCTATCCCACTAAAGAGGAAGAAGAAGGGGAAGACGAGGAATAACTTAATGGTGGGGAGTGAGGTAGAGAAAACCTTTTCGCTCCCTAATATTTTAAGATTTGTTTAGGGTTTTCGTTGCGAGTCTCAACTAATGTTAGGCAAATTCTTTAAAAAACCAGAATCTCCCGATCAAGACCGAGTTCCCCCGGGCCAATATCTCGCTAGTGGTTTTCCTGTGCTTACCTACGGGGATACTCCCCAAATCAAGACCGAGGAATGGTTATTTAAGGTTTGGGGAAAGGTGGCCACGACTAAAATTTTTAACTGGTCGGATTTTATGGCCCTACCGCAGTCGGAGTTTACCAAGGATTTTCACTGTGTCACCCGCTGGTCAAAATTAGATGTGACTTGGACGGGAATTAAGGTATTGGATTTTATCACCTTAATTGACCTGCTGCCAGAAGCTACCCACGTCATGCAACACTGTTACGGGGGTTATACCACCAACCTCACCCTAGAGGAATTCCTGCACGAGGATAATTTTTTCGCTTTTCAACTGTTTGGTCAACCTTTACCCCCCGACCACGGGGGTCCACTGCGTTTAGTTGTCCCCCATCTCTACGCTTGGAAAAGTTCTAAATGGATTAATGGCTTAGAATTTCTCGATCGAGAGCAATCGGGTTTCTGGGAACGTAATGGCTACCATCGACGAGGCGATCCCTGGTTAGAGGAACGTTATGGCGGTTTTTAACCAGTTTTGGCTTAAAATCGGGTGAGATGAGCAATCAAGTCCGCTAATTCCTATCATTAAAACAAGCAAAAGTCAAGGGGGAAGCAACAAATTTTTACACGATCGCAACTGGTTAATTATAATTGCCGAATTGCCTGATCGCACTTTTGAACATATCCTGCTAACCCCAATGCTTGAAATAATTCCCGCGCTTGAAGATATGCTTCTTCCGCTTCCGATATACGCTTGAGTTGATAGTAGGTAAGTCCCAGATTAAACCAAGATTTCGCTTCACCCCCCCGATTACCGATTTCGCGTGTGATTGCTAGGGACTGTTGATAAAACTCGCTCGCTTTTTGGTATTCTCCTAGGGAACCGTAAACAGAGCCTAAATTACCGTAGGAATACGCTGCACCTTCCCGATCACCGATTTCCCGTTTGATTGCTAAGGACTGTTGATAAAACTCGATCGCTTTTTGGTATTCCCCTAGGGAATAGTAAACATTGCCTAAATTATTGTAGGAAGACGCTTCACCCCCCCGATTACCGATTTCCCGTGTGATTGCTAAAGACTGTTGATAAAACTCGATCGCTTTTTGGTATTCTCCTAGGGAATAGTAAACATTGCCTAAATTATTGTAGGAATTCGCTTCACCTTTCCGATCACCGATTTCCCGTGTGATTGCTAAAGACTGTTGAGAAAACTCGATCGCTTTTTGGTATTCCCCTAGGGAATAGTAAACATTGCCTAAATTATTGTAGGAAGACGCTTCACCCCCCCGATTACCGATTTCGCGTGTGATTGCTAAAGACTGTTGATAAAACTCGATCGCTTTTTGGTATTCTACTAGGGATTCGTAAACATTGCCTAAATTATTGTAGGAATACGCTTCACCTTTCCGATCACCGATTTCCCGTTTGATTGCTAAGGACTGTTGATAAAACTCGATCGCTTTTTGGTATTCTCCTAGGGAATTGTAAACATTGCCTAAACCCATGTAGGATTTCGCTTCAACCCCCCGATTACCGATTTCCCGTGTGATTGCTAAAGACTGTTGATAAAACTCGATCGCTTTTTGGTATTCTCCTAGGGAATAGTAAACATTGCCTAAATTATTGTAGGAATACGCTTCACCTTTCCGATCACCGATTTCCCGTGTGATTGCTAAAGACTGTTGATGAAACTCGATCGCTTTTTGGTATTCTCCTAGGGATGTGTAAACAGTGCCTAAATTATTGTAGGATTTCGCTTCACCCCCCCGATCACCGATTTCCCGTGTGATTGCTAAGGACTGTTGACAAAAATCGATCGCTTTTTGGTATTCTCCTAGGCAATAGTAAATACCGGCTAATGAGTTGAGACTCGCAACTAAATCAAGTTCTAGATTTAACTCTTTTTGTAAATCGATCGCTTTTTGATAATACTCGATCGCAAGCAGAAGTTCCTGACGATAATCTGACAATGGCAGATTTAATAAACGAAGGTTATAAATCTTAGCTAAACTGGCATATAAACTCGCTAGTCTTGGCTCTTTTTTGCCTTTATTTACCTCGATTTGCTCGATTAGTTCTAACAAGTCTTCCTTAGAGATAAAAGGAATATCTTTGTCTATAGTAATTTCGTCAAAAGATTGTAAAATTGGTAAAAATTCCTGACAAGGTAAAAAGTTACTTGGAGGAGAAATAAAGCGAAAAACCCCTTTTCTCCAACTCCAAAAATCGGGGGACTTTTTGCGTAAATTTACCTCCACTGTGCTTGTTACCCAAAGAACAATGGAATAGGGAAATTCTCGCAATCCTTCCCTTGTCCATTGCAGATAACCAAAAAATTTATCTAGTTCCGATTTTTCCTGTTGCCATTCGATCGAGTGTAATTTTTCCACTCCTGTGGTTGTGATCACGGCGTTTTTGCTTTGTAGTAACTCTGGTTTTCTGGAGACTAAACTAGCAATGGCTGCTCTTAAACTCGGTTCTTTTTGATCTAAATCAATCCGATAACAAGGGATTACTGGTTCTAATTCTTTGCTATAGCGATCGATGATTTCTTCTCGCAATTTTTCCTGATCACACACACAAATCAATATATTTAATCTCTCTTGATTTGCCTCTAGAGACACGATTAAACCTTCGTATTCTCTTTCATTTTGGTCAATAATTGAAGATGTTTCATTATTCATAATAAGTGGATAAATGTTAAAAACTGTCAGATACCCCCATTAGGTAGGGTTGATTCATGAATCAACCCTACGGATCAAGGAGTGATCCGCACCCCCCTTATCAAGGGGGGATCAAGGGGGGAGCCATCTTCAATTTAATTATAACTAAGCTAAACGGCGCTTAACCTGCATGATCCAATAGCTATAACCCTTTTGGAGTCTATATCGGTGATCCGAAGTAAAAGCCGTTTAGCTTACTTATACTAAATCCGTTGAGTAACGCACAGAAAACGGGTTTCTCCGAGAAACCCGTTTTCTACTCATGCACTCATGCAAAAAGGGGAATAAATAATCAGTCTTTAATAACCAGATTTAGTATTACTTATCCCATTCAAATTGTTCCTCTTTTTTTCATTAACTCAACTACAATCGGATGCACGTTATACCAGAGATCGCCATTGCGGTATTCCAAAATATATAAACCATGCAACAGATCTAGAAAATTTTGATCCTTGAGATCCTTCGGTTTTGACTTTTTATAAACAGTTTTAATAATTTCCTCATCTGCTGTACCGATACTTTCAGCAAAATCGAGACTAAGTTCTGTGATTGATTGTTCTAAAACAGCTTGATTAATTTTTAGGGTATTATCATCAGGATAACGACGAACCGATCGCAAACAAACCCGACAGCAATCATTAGTAATGCGAATTAATTCTCGTAACACTCCCCCACTATAAAGACAAATTTTTTCGAGGGTGTCAGGATCGATTAAAGCGGGATCGATGCGCTTAGTGATAATCTCGGTTAAAGTAGCAATAATTTGCGGATCGGGTATAGCATTAGGTGAATTAATTTCTCCCTGTTTAAAGAGTTTATATACAGGCATTTGCACGATCTGATCATTAGTTTCTGTTTGGAGAGTTGCCTTTAAAGCTACTTCTCTTAAAGCGGCGATCGGAATAGTCATAATAATCCGAAAACCGGGCAACATAATCGCTTTAATATGGGATTGAAAAATATCCCTTACCTGTGCTAAGTCAATTTTATCAATGTCATCAACAATTACTAAGATTTTTTTCTGACTTTGGGACTCGATCGCACTAGCTATAATGTTAATTTGGGCAACTAAATCGGTAATTCTCCGCTCATACTTTTGTTTGATTTCCTGACGAATAGTCGAATTAATCTTGAGAATTCCTTTAATGTGAGCTAGTAAAGAAGAAAAGTTAAAACCTGTTTCGACAGTGGCATCTGCTTGATTGGTTTCGGTGCGGATTTGTTCAGCAAACCATTGATAAAAGCTTTTTTTAATAGAATCTTTAATAGTTAAATTTTGGGCTTCCGCTTCTGACATCATCTGAACGGCGATCGAGAATAAAATATTAACATGATTTACGTCTGACATTTCGATCGTGTCTGAGATCGAGAAGAAAACAACAAAATAGCGATCATCTAACTTTCTTTTAAATTCGTAGAGTAGGGTTGACTTACCACAACCCCGATGTCCTGCTAGAATAATTTTTCCGTCTTCCGAAGGACTATCTTCGACCAATTGTTCTAATTCGTCGATAATTTCTGTGCCGTATTTAACAGCAAAACGCTGTAATTCTTTATCCGATCGCAGGGGTAAAAGTTCCAAATTGCGATAGGCTTCTCGAAAGGGTTCCAGTAAAGGACTAACCATAAGTAATTAAATTAAGTGGGTGGGTGGAATTAAATATAAGATGAACGTAGAACGTAGGTTGGGTTGAAGCATGAAACCCAACGCCTGCATGGGTTACTAACCATAAGTAATTAAATTAGACTGTGTTGTGTGAAGATAATTAGCCACAAAGAAAACCAGAAAAAAATTAACTAATAACTGATAAGTAGTTATAATTAAATTGAAGATGGATCCCCCCTGCCCCCCTTGATAAGGGGGGTGCCGATAGGCGGGGGGATCCCCCCTGCCCCCCTTGATAAGGGGGGTGCCGATAGGCGGGGGGATCCCCCCTTAATCCCCCCTTGATAAGGGGGGTGTCTGACAACTTTTAACACCTACCTACTTAACTGATAACTGTTATTTTTCTGCTGCCCAACTGTCGGGAGTGTAGGTTTTTAATGCCAAAGCATGGATGGCTTCGGTAGCCAGTGCCGATTGTAAAGCGCCATAAACCATTTGATGCTGTTTAACGCGGGTTTTGCCGGCAAATTCGCCGGAAATAACCACCGCTTCCAAATGATCGCCACCTCCCGTTAAATCCCGAATCATCACCTGTGCATCGGGGATTTGTTCTTGAATCATCGCTTCTACTTGGCGAAAGTCAACCATCTTAACTCCTCAAAACAATTAAAGACACTCTGATCCCATTGTTACCGAAAGCTCGTCAATGGGGACAAAATTTACTGCTGTGGGGGGGAGTTGTTAGGAGTTGCCGATGTGGGAGTCGGTGCGGAGATGGGTGTGCTGACAAATCCCATCTCGTAGAGTTGTTGATAGCTTTTTTGTCCTAATTCACTGGTGGGGTTTTGGGATTGAATCACCTGAATTAACAAAGGAACCGCCAATTCTGGCTGATTTTGCGCCCTATGGACCAAAGCAAGCTTATAGGTGGCTTCATCCCGCAGTTGTCCCGTGTTTAAAGCACTTTGACGCTGAGAATCGAATACTTTCGGGTCAATTCCTGAGAAACTATTAGCTAATTGCAGATGATAGTTAGATAGTTGGTTAAAAATCCGGCGCGCTTGATTGAGTTTGTCCACAGCGACATCGTATTTAGCGGCATTAATAGCGGCGTTCGCTTCTTCCACTAAACGTTGTCCCCCCTGAAGACTCAGGACACTATCGGCTTGATTTAAGGGTTTTAATTCGTTAGGATCGCTGGTGGGATTGTTAGAGTCGGGGGTTTGTGCTTGTCCGTCAGGTGCGATCGCAATCACTAAACCGATCACCAGAGTGAGCAGATAAATTAAACTATAAGGCTGTTTTCGCTTAACCATAAAATTTCTCGACTTAATGTTCCTGATGGGAACGGCTATTTTTTCTAACATCGACAACTGACCTATAGTAGCTTTTTTGGGGCAGTTTCGATCCGACCCCAGCTTTCTAGACGTTAGATTTAGCGGTTTTGTCGCCATGGCAAGTGCTGATTTTTCCCGAAGAATCAGTACAAGTCCCCAAAAAGTTAGTTTATCCCCCCGATTAATGGTTTAAACACCGATAAATCCCCCCTTGCAAGGCTGTCCAGATAGAATAAAGAGAAAGTAGGAGTTTAGTTAAAATGTCTTTATCGCTGATTACCCGTAAGTTTACGGTGGAAGAATACGAAAAAATGGCAACCGAGGGAATAATCAAACCCGATGAAAAAGTGGAATTAATTCGAGGAGAAATTATCAAAATGTCACCGATGGGAACCCGTCATGCTTCTAGTGTAGATAGATTAATACAATTATTCTATCAAAATTTAGGACAGAAAATTATTCTCAGAGTTCAAAATACTATTAAACTTAATGACAATTCTCAACCAGAACCAGATTTAAGTTTACTAATACCTCGATCGGATTTTTATGTTGCTGCCCATCCTTGTCCTCAAGATATCTATTTAGTTATTGAAGTTTCCGATTCTACCCTCGATTATGATCACTATACTAAAATCCCTCTTTATGCGGAAGAAAATATTAAAGAAGTTTGGATCGTTAATCTCAAGGAAGAATGTTTAGAAGTTTATCGCCATCCTCTGCATGGTAGTTATCAAGCTATTCAGAAATACTCTATAAATGAGAGGGTTTTTATGACATCTTTTCCCGATATAGAATTCACTATTGCAGAAATATTAGGAGTGTAGTTAAAATGTCTTTATCACTGATTACCCGTAAGTTTACGGTGGAAGAATACGAAAAAATGACAACCGAGGGAATAATCAAACCCGATGAAAAAGTGGAATTAATTCGAGGAGAAATTATCAAAATGTCACCGATGGGAACCCGTCATGCTGCCTGTATAGCTAGATTAACACAGTTATTTTATCGAAAATTTGGCGATCTTATTCTCTTAGGAGTGCAAAATCCGATTAGATTAAATAATAACTCTCAACCAGAACCAGATTTAAGTTTACTAATACCTCGATCGGATTTTTATGTTGCTGCCTATCCTTGTCCTCAAGATATTTATTTAATTATCGAAGTTTCTGATTCTACCCTCGATTATGATCGCTATACTAAAATTCCTCTTTATGCGGAGGCAAATATTCAAGAAGTTTGGATCGTCAATCTCAAGGAAAAATGTTTAGAAGTTTATCGTCATCCGCTGCATGGTAGTTATCAAGCTATTCAGAAATATTATCGAGGTGAAAGTATTTTTATTGAATCCTTTCCAGAAATAGAGTTAACTTTAATTGAAATACTCGGTAATATTTGTTAAATTAAATTCTAGAGCGTTTCTTATACCATTTTCTTTATTTCTGAGTAGGTAGGCGTTAAAAATTATCAGACACCCCCCTTATCAAGGGGGGGAGGGGGGATCGAACCTAAAATCCATTTTTAATTTAATTATATTATAACCAGCTACTTGGCAGGCATCCTACTATTAGTTTTCTAAGAGATGGCGGTACTTTTCTCCGAGATTTTCCGTTGCTTTGGTTAATTTACCCTTTTCGTCTAGGATAGGCAGTTTCATGATTTCCGATGAAGCTTTAATTAAAAGTAGTACCTCCCGAAACTTGGCCACGTCTTCCTCTAGATGAGGATTAAAATTAGCTCGTGACTCCAGTTCGGTTAAACTCTGAATAGCTCTACTATTCAGACTATGAACGAGGTATTGTAACTCCTTAATTCTGCGCTGAACTTGTCCTAAAAAACCCTTACTTTTATCTAATTGAGCTATTTTATTATCCACTTCTTTGGCGTATTCGATAGCTTTACTTAGGGCTTTTTTGCCTTCTCCTCCTAAGACAAAACCACCAATCATTAAAGCAGGTCCGACGGTAATACCTCCTAAAACCACTGTTCCCAAAGCCATACCACCACCACCGGCAGCTAAAGAACCACCTCCTAACCATGCTAAGGTAGCATTCCAAGCGGCTACCCCACTAAGTCCACTAATTGCTGTTCCTGTACTAGCAGTACCGAAAAGACCAATTAATCCTAGGGTTGTCTGACTGGCTGCCGAAGCGACTCCCACTACTTTTAAACCCCCCACAGCCAAACTTTGCGCGTCTAACACTTCTGCTTTAAATTCCTTGAATTGTTGGGCAGAAAATCCCTCAAACCCTTCTAAGAAGCGTTGATGGGATTGGGAGTAATTTTGACCAATTCTTTGACTATTTCTTTGATCAATTCGTCGAACAAACTTAATAAATCTGCCGATAGTGTTGATTTTGACATTAATTTGCAGTTGACCGTATTCTTCCGCGAATTTTTGGGTAGCTTGAAACTTTTTTTCTAGGGATTTATTGGCTTTTTTATATCTTTGTTCGGCACTTTTGCCAATTTTTTCCGCCTTTTGTAGCTTAGAGACACCATCAGCACCGGCACTAACACCCACACCAGCAGTAACTAAGGCAGCCGCACCAAGAATAATCGGGATAATAAAGATCATGACCGAAAAGCTCCTAGTCTATTCAGTTTTCTCAAATTCTACCAAGATAGTTAAAAAAAAATCAAGGAGGTGCATCTCACACTTGCAGAAATACCGACAATCAGCAATTATCAGTGACTCTTAAATTATGGCTCTTCTCGACTTTGTGTGATAATTTTTGCTTATGAAATCGTGAAATGTTTACTGGGAAAGACTTTTAGGACTATTTTGTTAAACAAACTATCAGTATAGACCTCATTTCCACACAGAAACCAGAAGAGCCTAAATTATTACAGATGCGTCAGCGGCTGCCTGTAAGCATCCCACCGAAAAACTAATGCGCTCCGGGGTTTGGGGGCGGCGCCACGCCCCCAACGGGGGGTTTGGGGGGTAGAACCCCCCAAAAGCTTGGATTGAGTAATAAAATCAAAAGTAAAGCCCAATTTTAAAAGAGAGTTTCCCCGTAAAAATCCCAACTTGCTAGATTGACAAAATTGTATCGGTAGAATTACTGAATAGCTGATAGCTGGTAGCTGAGGATTTATAACTTGCGTTCGTAACTTAACAAGGTATTTTGTAATAACATTGCCACCGTCATCGGACCGACACCCCCGGGGACAGGAGTAAGATAACTAGCCACTTCTAAAACCCCAGCATAGTCCACATCGCCCACCAAACGGTCAGCGACACGATTAATCCCCACATCCACCACCACCGCACCCGGTTTTACCATATCTTTAGTGATTAAATTGGCTTTACCGACCGCAGGTACTAAAATATCGGCACTTCTGGTTATTTCTGCCAGATTTTCCGTGCGCGAGTGAGCAATAGTTACCGTAGCGTTTTCCTCCAATAACATTAAAGCTAAAGGTTTCCCCACTAGAATACTGCGACCCAGCACCACCGCGTGCTTACCGGCTATGGGAATATTATATTCTTTCAGCAGTGCCATGACCCCCGCAGGAGTACAACTGCGGATACAGTCCTCACCCCGCACTAAACCGCCTAAATTGAGAGGATGTAAGCCATCAGCATCTTTTTTCGGGTCAATTTGGTAGAGAAGGGAAACCGCATCTAAATGCTTAGGTAAGGGTAATTGAATTAAAATCCCGTCCACCCGCTCATCTTGATTGAGACGGACAATTTCTGCTAAAATTTCTAGTTCACTTGTATCGGTGGGAAAATGACGACCAAAAGAGGCCATGCCGATCTTAGTACAAGCTTTCTCCTTATTGCGGACATAAACGGCACTAGCGGGATTATCCCCCACCATCAACACCGCTAACCCCGGAGGTCGTCCCATTGGAGATTTTAGCGTCTGGATGCGCTCTCCTAGACCAAGCTGGATTTTTTGAGCTAAGGCTTTCCCGTCGAGAATTTGGCAAGTAGTTACGGACATTCTATGATAATACCGAGAACAAAAATCTTTCGGATCTATTCTATGGTCAAAAAGATTGGCTAATGGCACTCGTTAAGGTTAAAGCAAGAATGTCTATCCAGACTCGTGTAGCGCGCATCAGCAGTTTATTATTATTGCTAGGTTTATTCGGTTGTAGTACCCTTGCTGACCTAGGTATTGCCGTTCCCTACATCGGTGATCCTCCCCTAACAGCGATCGAGCAATTACAGGAAAAACCAAAAGGCACTTTAGTTTATCTTAGGGGAACTGTGAGCAATTATGCCCCTTTTTTAGCGGGAGGAGCCTATCTTTTGCAGGATGGTTCCGGCAAGATTTGGATTCGCACCAATAGCAATAAATTACCCCGTCAAGGCGAAGAAATCGTCATTAAGGGCAAAATTGACTTTGAAGCTATTCCCCAGGGTTCCCAAACCGTTAACGAATTGTATGTGGTGGAATTAGAACAGATGGATGCAGTAGCAGTTAATTCGGTTCCCACTCCTTCCCCGTCCCCAGAAATTAAACCTTCCCCCACCTCAGAAGTTAAACCCCCAGAAAATAATTCTCCCCCAGTCTCAACTAAACCCCTGGAAAATCCCCGACAGGTGACAATTCCCAGCGCAGCTGAAACGAAACCCCCAGAAACTCCCGTCGTTACCCCCGTTAAACCCAATCCACCCGCACAACCCGTCGCGGAAGCGATTCCCCCCAAACCCCCCGCAGTGGTTAAACCCGTCCAAGATCCCCTCGATGCTTTCTTTTTACCCCATAAACAAAACGAGAAAAACAGTAATCAGTAATCAGTAATCAGTAATCAGTAAACAGTAGCGGGGCAAACAGATGGATAGTAAAGTTTATGACAAAGCTTATAAATTTGCCATTAGGATTGTTAAAGGCTATAAATATTTGTGTGAGACTAAACAAGAATATATTTTGTCAAAACAGCTATTAAGGAGTGGCACTTCAATCGGGGCTAACATTGCCGAGGCTAATGGAGCCATTTCTAACGCTGATTTTCGAGCTAAAATGTCAATAGCTTATAAGGAATGTCTAGAAACAAAGTATTGGCTGTCTCTATTGAAAGACACGAATTACATAGAGGAAAGAGCCTTTCAAAGTATCAATGATGACGCAGAGGAAATTGGTAAAATGCTTTGGGCTATTCTAAAAACCTGCCAAGAAAATACCAAAAACCGATAACTGATAACTGATAACTGATAACTGATAACTGATAACTGATAACTGATAACTGATAACTGATAACTGATGATATTCGTTGCTTTGGCGATTTTGGAACAGGACGGTCGATTTTTAATGCAGTTGCGCGACGACATCCCGACGATTCTCTATCCGGGGGTGTGGGGTTTATTTGGTGGTCACTTAGAAGCGGGTGAAAGTCCAGAAATAGGGTTAAAACGAGAGTTAAAAGAAGAAATTAACTATGAAGCCCCTAGTTTACGCTATTTTCGCTCTTATAACGATGATAATCTCTCGCGTTATCTTTATCATGTACCCCTGACCCTGGAATTAGAAAAATTAGTGCAAACGGAAGGGCAAGATTTAGCATTATTACCTCCGGCTGCCATCCTTCAAGGGCAATACTATTCCCAGAAGATTAATCAGACTCGTCCTTTAGGAAAAATTCATCGCCAGATATTACTCGATTTTATAGAAGTAGAATTATAGTAGGTATTAGAGCCAGACAAGGAACTCCCCTATCTATACGAAAGTCGTAGTTAACACTGCTCCTCACCTCCCTCGAAGGCAAAATGCTCCCGCTTTTTGAATGGCTTTATCTAAACGTCAATCTTATTTTGGCTTTGTCTTTATGAACCAGTCGCGTCCCTCGTTCGTTTCCGTGCAGAAACTCCTATCTGGAGGTGCGATCGCTACCCTAGCAGTTAGTTCCCTGATGGTCCTTACCCCCGCAGCCAAAGGGGAAAAACCCTTAGAAGATAACCCGAAAGCGGTCATCGACCAGGTTTGGCAAATTGTTAATAATGAATTTGTAGATCGTGGTTTTCATCAAATTGACTGGCAAAAAAAACGTCAAGAATTGTTAAGCAGAAATTATACTAATCCCCAACAAGCTTACACAGCAATTCGCGAAGCTTTAAAGGAGTTGGGTGATACTTATACCCGTTTTTTAACTCCTAGTGAATTTTCTGTCCTCACCAGTCAAACTTCCGGAGAATTATCGGGAATTGGGGTACGTTTAGCCCTCGATAAACGCACTAGCGATCTGGTCGTTGTCGATACGGTGAAAAAATCCCCCGCCAAGGAAGCGGGAGTGAAAAGCGGCGATCGCCTGATCAGAATTAATGGCAAACCCACCGCTTTAATGACCTTAGAACAGGCCATGGAGGCACTACAGGGAGAAGTGGGTACTAGCGTTAGTTTACAGCTTGCCCGTCCCGATCAAGGGGTATTTGAAGTGACTTTGACCCGGGTAGATATCGAAATTCCCTCCGTTAGCTATACCCTTAAACAAGAAGGTGGGGTGAAAGTTGGTTATATTAAACTGGATGAATTTAGTTCCCACGCAGCCGAACAAATGAAACAGGCGATCGAGGAATTAAGTCAACAACAAATATCCGGCTATGTTCTCGATCTGCGGGGCAACCCCGGCGGGTTACTATTTGCTAGTGTCGATATTGCTCGTATGTGGATGAAACAGGGCAAAATCGTTAGCACCATCGATCGACGTGGTGGAGATCGTCAATTTATCGCCAATAACACCGCTATTACCGATTTACCCCTAGTAGTCTTGGTTAATAAAGGTTCCGCCAGCGCCAGCGAAATCCTCGCCGGGGCGCTAAAAGAAAATGGCCGGGCGACTTTAGTAGGTACATCGACCTATGGCAAGAGTACCGTCCAATCGGTACACACCCTCTCCGATGGTTCCGGTTTAGCGGTGACAATTGCCCGTTATTATCCCCCCAACGGCGAAAATATCTACAAAAAAGGCATTAAACCCGATGTGCAGATCGAGTTAACCCAGGAACAACAGCTGCGCTTCCGCGATGATCCTTCTTTATTGGGAACTAAGGATGATCCCCAGTACCAACAGGCGATCTCGCTGCTACAATCCCATAGTGTTAAACGTCCCGGCACTGGCAATCTCAATAATCCTTTGAGTAGTCGGGCTGAATAATTGTCCTCAATAATGTCTAAGTAGGTAGGTGGAATTAAATATAAGATGAACGTAGGTTGGGTTGAAGCATGAAACCCAACGCCCGCTCATGTTACGCTACCGCTAACCCATCCTACAAATAATTGTGCCTCCCTACTTAGGGTTTGCGGCAAAAAGTACGGGCGAAGCATTCGGATAGAAAATCTACGTTTCACCGATAGGTTATTGCCCGAATGCTTCGCCCCTACAGGACACGGGCCGATGAAGACGCAAGGTGTTGAAGCACGATTCTTTCAAAATCTTGCACCTGTTTCACGAGAAAAGCCACAAAACCCTTACCTTGCCTACATTTCACATTTATTCAGCAAACCCTACTTAATCCCAACCTTGGCGAGATTTTACAATTCCCGACGACCTTCTAAAGCTCTCGCTAGGGTTACTTCATCAGCGTATTCCAGATCGCCGCCCATGGGCAACCCAAAAGCGATACGGGTAACTTTAGTGAAGGGTTTTAGTAAACCCCCGATATACAAAGTCGTGGTTTCTCCCTCGACACTGGGACTGATAGCTAAGATAACTTCCTGAATTTTTTTCTGGCTGACTCTGGTGACTAAAGACTGTATATTTAATTGATCCGGTCCAATCCCATCCATAGGTGAGATAACACCCCCTAAAACGTGATATTTACCCGAATATTCCCTTGTTTTCTCCAAAGCAATCACATCTCTGGAGTCAGCTACCACACAGATAGTCCCCGTTTCTCGGTTAGGATTGCGGCAAATTTCGCAGATCGGTTCGGCCGAAAGATGAAAACAAACCTGACATAATCCTACTTGTTTTTTGGCTGCTACGATCGCCTGGGCCAATTCGATCGCATCTTGTTCCGGTCGTTTGAGAATATAGAGGGCCAGACGTTGGGCGCTTTTGGGTCCCACCCCAGGTAATTTTTGTAACTGCTCGATCAAACGAGCTAAAGGCGGTGTATAAATAGCAGTTAATCCTCTTATCAGTTATCAGTTATCAGTTATCAGATTTGAGTTTTCAAGTGAGCAGTGTTACATGGAAGTTTCCTGCTGTCTTTTCACTGTTTACTGCTCACTGATCAATGATTAAGACCTTTTTGGTAAACGGACATCGATAACACTGGTGTTGAAATTATAATTATCTCCTTCCAACTCGATTAAAGTGCCAATTTTCACCTTTTGACCGCCAACAACCGCACCGGTATCGGTAACTTCCGCTTGACCACTGAGAGTCATAATCATATCTTGAGAATAGTTTTCTGTGCGAGGATCGGGTAGGACTTTCACGCTACCATCCGGCTGCGGAACTAAGACATTTCTCGCTAAAGGTTTAACATTTTTTATATCCACTTGACCGGCCGGTTGATTACGAATAACAATATTAGTTTTCTTCTCGGTATTGAATTGATTAATCAAAGCATTGGGATTGAGAACACTTAAACCCCGGACAATAACATCCACTTCTATGGGTTCTTTGGTCACTTGAGCGATCGTACTTTTACCACTCGTTCCAGGGACAACAAAAATACCGATAATTGTCAATAAAATTACTAAGGCCGCTCCGATATCAAGCAAGCTAAATTTACCGAATAAACGTCCTTTTGAGTCTAATAAATTCATAAGCGGTTCACTATAAAATTTTGGGGAGAAGGGAACAGGGTGGTCACTGCGTGCGCCTTGCGGGGGGTGATGGGTAGGGTTGATTCATGAATCAACCCTACTATGAATCAACCCTAGGGTGATGGGGGATGGGGAGAAAATACAAATATCTCCTATCTCCTGCCGACCGCCTCCTGTCTCCTGAATCCTGTCTCCTGAATCCTGCCTCCTGAGGGCTAATAGATTCTATCACGATCGGAATCTTGGTCGCGGACAGGGAGTCTGACTTAAGATAGAAGATCGGAGTCTCACACGGAGCGATCGATAGACAATGGCGGGTAAAACTCAACTTAAGAAACAAGAAAAGCAATTATCTCCAGTGGATCTGACCCCTTCTGACGGTAACAACCTCGAAAAAGTTGCCCCCGTCAAACATTGGTCGATCGAAGATAGCGAAAATCTCTATCGCATCCAAGGCTGGGGAGAACCCTATTTCTCGATCAATGCCGCAGGAAATATTACCGTTTCGCCCCAGGGAGAAAGGGGCGGTTCTTTGGACTTATACGAGTTAGTTTCGGCGATTAAGCGGCGTAATATCGGTTTACCCCTGTTAATTCGGTTTAGTGACATCCTTGAGGATCGGATCGAGCGCCTGAATGCCTGTTTTAACCGAGCGATCGCCCGTTATAATTATCCCAATGTCTATCGCGGTGTCTATCCGATCAAGTGCAATCAACACCGTCACATCGTCGAGTCTTTAGTGCGTTTTGGTAAACCCTATCAATTTGGGCTTGAGGCTGGTTCAAAACCTGAGCTAATGATTGCTTTAGCTACCCTAGAACCTGCCTTAAACGGCAAAAATGACAAAACACAACCATTGCTAATTTGTAACGGCTATAAGGACAAAGAATACATCGAAACCGCTCTTTTGACCACTCGTCTCGGTCATCGGCCTTTGATTGTCATCGAACAATTGGAAGAATTATATTTAACCCTGCGGGTCAGTCGTCAGTTAGGAATTGCCCCACATTTGGGAGTGCGTGCGAAACTGGGGACAAAAGGGGTGGGCCGTTGGGGATGTTCCACGGGAGACCGGGCAAAATTCGGTTTAACCGTCCCGGAAATCCTAACGGTAGTGACGGAATTAGAACAAGCGGGGATGTTAGATTGTCTGCAACTGCTGCACTATCATATCGGGTCGCAAATCTCCGCTATTAGCGTCATTAAAGATGCCATTCGCGAAGCTAGTCAGATTTATGTGGAATTAGCGAAATTAGGGGCAAATATGACCTATCTCGATGTGGGAGGGGGTTTAGGGGTCGATTACGATGGCTCAAAAACTAACTTCTACGCCTCAAAAAACTACAATATGCAGAATTATGCCAATGATATCGTGGCTGAGGTCAAGGAAGCTTGTGAAGATGCCCAGATTTCACCCCCAATTCTCATCAGTGAAAGTGGCCGGGCGATCGCTTCTCATCAATCGGTGTTAGTCTTTGATATCTTGGGAAGTAGTGAGGTTCCCCAAAACCCTCCCGATCCCTGCAATGGGAAAGAACACCTCATCCTCCGCAATCTCTGGGAAACCTACACGGGTATCGATGAGCGCAATTATCAGGAAGCTTATCACGATGCGGGACAGTTCAAAGAGGAGGCGATTAGTCTGTTTAATTTCGGTTATCTCAGTCTCAAAGAACGAGCTAGAGCCGAACAATTGTACTGGGCTTGTTGTCACAAAATTCTGCAAGTGGCCCGACAACAGGATTATGTTCCCGATGACTTGGAAGACTTAGAGCAAATTATGGCCTCAATTTATTATGCCAATCTCTCGGTTTTTCAGTCAGTTCCCGATAGTTGGGCGATCGATCAACTATTTCCAATTATGCCGATCCATCGTCTCGATCGAGAACCTACCCAAAGAGGTATTCTCGCCGATTTAACCTGTGATAGTGACGGAAAAATTGCCCAGTTTATCGATTTGCGCGGGGACATAAAATCAGTTTTAGAATTGCATCCTTTGGAGTACAAAAACGGTAAACATTCTCCAGAACCCTATTATCTAGGAATGTTTCTGGTGGGTGCTTATCAAGAGATTATGGGCAATTTACATAATCTTTTTGGCGATACTAACGTGGTACATATTCAGATGAGTCCCAAGGGGTACGATATCGAGTATCTAGTCAAAGGAGATACGATCACGGAAGTATTAAGTTATGTGCAGTATTCCGCAGAAGACCTGTTAGAAAGAATTCGTCTTCGTTGTGAACAAGCTTTGCAGGAAAATCGCATGACTGTGGAAGAATCCCAATTACTACTACAGGATTATGAACGCAGTTTGCGACGTTATACCTATCTAGTGGGTGGGGATTGATGATTGCTCTTGCCGATCGAGTAATCGATCGAGGATGATAGAAAATAGACAAAATAGATAGGCAGTAAGGGGAAGCAGTGGAAAAGGGAACGCTGGTAGAATTTCGAGTCCAAGGAGAAAGGCGCTTAGGGGTGATCGATCGCCCAGAAGGTAAAAAAGATTGGATCGTCATCGATCAAGGGGGGAACCCGCATAAACTGCGTCCCCAACGCTTCGATTACATTATCAAAGCAGGTCCGTCCAACTATATGGAGATTGGCAATTTTCTGCGAGAAGTCCAACCCTATCTAGATGCTAGTGGTTTAGAAGTGGCCTGGGAATTATTAGCCGGGGAAAATCAGTTAGTCACTCCCGAAACCATGGCCGAGATTCTCTTTTCCGATCGCAGTCCGCAGTTTTGCTATGCGGCCCATTGTCTCTTGAGTGATGATAAAGTTTATTTTAAAAATAAAGGGGATGGTTACGAGGCCCGCTCGGAAAATCAGGTAGAGGAAATCAAACACCAGCTAGAGGTGGAACAACAGCGTCAACGGGAAAAAAGCCAATTTCTCCAACGTCTCCAACAGGCCCTGGCCGGTGAAACGGTAGAATGGTCAGAAAGCGATCGAATTCGTCTGGAATCTCTAGAAAAATTTATCCTCCAACCCGAACAAAAATATCCAGCAGCCATGGACATACTCTCGCTGCTGGGCCGTTCCCAAACCCCCGAGGCCGCTTTTGAATTGTTAGTCGATTTGAAATGGTGGAGTAGTCACGAAAACCTTTTCCTGCGACGCAGTTCCTACCCCGTTCAATTCTCGAAAAAGGTACTTGATGTGGCGCGTCTTAATTTACTCAATCCCCCTGCGGATGCGGATGTCAACAATCGTCTCGATTTAACCCACCAAAAAATTTATACCATCGACGATGAAAGTACCGAGGAAATCGATGACGGATTATCGGTAGAAATGCTCGCGGATGGTGGTCATCGTCTCTGGATCCATATTGCCGATCCTAGCCGTTTAGTGCTTCCCGATGATGAATTAGACCTAGAAGCACGTCGTCGCAGTACCAGTCTTTATCTTCCCACGGGAATGGTTCCCATGTTTCCCCTAGAGTTGGCCGCCGGTCCAATGAGTTTGGTACAGGGTAAACTTTGTCCCGCATTGAGTTTTGGGGTAATCCTCGATGAAACGGGGGCGATCGCCGATTATCGTATCCATCCTAGTACAATTAAACCTACCTATCGCCTCACCTACGAAGATGTGGACGAAATGTTACATCTGGATCTGCAGCATGAACCGGAAGTGAAGATTCTCAACCGTTGGGCAAAACAACGCCACGCATGGCGCAAATCTCAGGGATCGATTAACATCCAAATGCCAGAATCATCCATTAAGGTGAAGGCTAACGACGAAATTATCATAGAATTGCAGGAAGTGTCCCCATCTCGGCAATTAGTGGCGGAAATGATGATTTTAGCCGGAGAAATCGCCGGTCGCTACTGTCAGGAACACGAGATTCCCGTGCCTTTCCGCGGACAACCACAACCAGAATTACCCCCCGATGAGGAGTTAATTTTACTACCTGCGGGCCCGGTGCGTTCCTGTGCCTTGCGTCGCTGTATGCCGCGCAGTGAGATGACGACGATTCCTAACCGTCATGCTAGTCTGGGATTGAATACCTATTCCCAAGTAACTTCGCCAATTCGCCGTTATACTGACCTTTTGACCCATTTTCAACTAAAAGCCCATCTCCGGGGCGATCAACTGCCTTTTACCCGGGATAGAATGCAGGAAATTCTCTATAGTGTCGCTAGTTCGGCCCAAGAAGCCACCTCGGTGGAACGACAAACTAATCGTTATTGGAGTTTGGAATTTTTGCGACGACAGGGAGATCAAGTCTGGCAAGCTTTGGTGTTGCGCTGGCTGCGGGAAGAGGAAAATTTAGGCTTGATTTTATTGGAGGAATTGGGGTTAGAATTACCCCATCGTTTTGAGCGATCGGTATCTTTAGGCGATCGCTTTCAAGTACAAGTTAGCCGCTCTGATCCCCACCGCGATGAGATCCGTTTTCGCGAATTATCGGGTTTTGTCTCTTCCCAAGCAAGTTAATCTCTGGCGGAGTCAGGAGTCGGTCGTCAGTAGTCAGTCCCGATGCCAAAGTTGGCACCGCCAAGCCTGAAAATATGATGGCCTTCAATTAAGGCTAAGACAAAAAGGTTGTTCCCTCAATAGATATTTCTAGCCTGAGAGTCAGTCGAACCAGGATACCCAGAGGCATCGCCAATTGTCGCTACCAACCCTTAACAAGGTCAAGGGGCGTTGCTGATTTGAGCTATGAATCTTCTTCTTGTGGGATTTTTAAAACCTAGACCCAAACTAACTTTTGGATACGATGCACAGTTGGCATTCATACCTTGATTCAGCAACGCCATGCTTCTTAGCTTATGGTTATTTCTGGTTTAATTTGCGTTTGCAGAATGCTCCGAAACCAAATAAACCGAATCCTAATAAACCAAAGAACGGAGAAGGTTCTGGTACTTGTTCTGTGGTACGGCCGAGAATACGAATATTCGACAGTACCGGACTTTCGCTGCCAACCGTCCCGCCGCGTTTGAGGGTTGCCTTGACATCAAGGTAACGACCTAACAAGCTAAGGGCATCGCCGCTATTATAAGTTGTGTAAGGCAGGGATATGAGTGCGACTGGATCGTTAGAGGCACGAGCTTCAAGGATAATTTCCGCACCTGCTGGTAGGTAAGCGGCTGCCTCCGTATTCCAGAAAATTTTCAGCCATTCCTGTCCGGTGATACCGCTATCCGTCACCGATCGCCAGAAGCCAGACGGATTGGTGACACCACCAGATACGGAACCAGTCATGTCACTGTAGTTGTAAGGAGTCGCACCTGGACCGAGATCGATGGTCAGATCAACCGCGTTTGTCAACGGGTCAATTCGCATCACACTATTCGAGCTGTAGTTAGTGACCCAAACTTTACCATTAGAATCAACGGACAAGCCTGTTGGTGTGGCCCCAACACCAATTGTGTTTAAGATAGTGCCGTCGTTGGCAAGTCGCGTCACGGTATTACTACAAGTGCCAGCTACCCAAATATTGTTGTCGGGCGTGACTGCTACCCCGCGATTGCAGGTGGAAGGGGTAGGAATTGTCAGTTCCACCGCACCAGTGAGTCCATTAATCCGTTGGATGGAATTATCCGTCCAGTTACTCATCCAGATATTGCCGTTGCCGTCGATACCTAGACCGTAGCTGTATCGATCTAGAGTATTGAGTACCTGGGTTACGCCTGTTGCCGGGTCGTGCCGTACTAGCGCATTTGGCCAAAGACCAGAAGACCACAGGACTCCATTGCCATCAACAAGTCCGCCATAACCTCCTACTCCAACGTTAAAGCTATTTTTTGGGTTTGGGGTGCCGCTGGGAATGGGAACGCCTGTTGCTCCATCGTACAATTGATGTTGACTGTTACCGACACCGCCGACCCAAACATCGTTGTTGGCATCAATTGCCACTGTCCTGGCATTTGTGCCAGTAGTCCTGACATAGAGAAGAAGTGCATCATCGACTGCGGTTGAGGTTCCCCCATTGGTGTCCGCACTCCCAGTATTCGTCCAAGGTAAGACATTAAAGGTAGAACCGTTCCAAATCCCGCTTGAAGTTGTCGCCCCAGTACCTGGATTGGCAGAGATTTTCACCACTGAGCCTAGACCGCCAGATGCCTCAGCCCGGTTGGTAACCCAGGCGTTACCGTCAAGATCAACTGTCGTTCGGGAGGGGTCCCTGCCCATCCCATCGGGGGCGGTGTAATACTCTCCCAGAACTGCTCCATTACCGGCGGCACTTTCCGTTAGGGTGACTAAGCCATCGGAATCTGTGTGGTCAGTATCGATGCGGACGGCAGTACCCCGCCCGGAGAGAGCAACCCAGATGTTGTTGAACTGGGTGACGAGCGCCGGATTTAGTTGTAGTTGGTTGTTGCCGGGGACTCGGTTGTTCGTGTCTGGCGGATTAGGATTGTAGTTCAGATTGGTGAACGTCCCCATACCCCAGTCAGCATCGTTAGTAAAGGTTAGTTCGCCTGTCAGGGGGTTGAAGGAGGCTGCGTTTGCGGGAACTGCTATCGCCCCTGTGAGAGTGAGAGCGAGGGCAACTCGCCAGGGAAGTTTCGTTTTCTTGACTCGTTTGGTTGTTGCTTTCATTGCTACCTTGTTGAAGATTTGAGTAAAAAATTAGGTAGGTCAGTAAAACAGCAAACGGCGAACTCAAGTGCTTTTAAAATAGCCATCAGCCTTACCTCATTCTTAATCGTTGGCTGTCTTTACTGGTTCTTCGTTACTTAGTATGGTTCGATAGGGTGGCATAAATCGACTAAATCCTTATCTGGCAAGAGATTTAATTGATTAGTTCGCTCTAGATAGAAAACAATTAACAAAAATCGCCAAATGTCTTTCTCTATAAGAGTT
>NZ_JADBSZ010000084.1:0-9890 GCF_020246425.1 Microcystis sp. M079S1 | reverse complement strand
CAAGCTTTTCTGGTCGGAACCCCCTAAGCCGAGTTTTCAAGGTGCTGCGCCGTCCACTTGGTTTTCGAGACTGGCCTTTTAATTCTAACGTAAAGCCAACCTAGAACGGCGGGGTTTCAGACCCAAAATTTCCGATGATTATTATCTGAATTTCGGAGTTATCCGTTATATTTTGGCTTTTTATTCAGGAGATAGGAGTCAGGGTGATAGGGTTTTGGGGTGATAGGGATTTAGGGGTTTAGGGAAATTTCATCCAAATGCTCCACTACCCCACTACCCCACTACCCCACTACCCCACTACCCCACTTCCCCACTACCCCACTACCCCACTACCCCACTTCCCCGATGATCGCGAAAAAACTTCATCAAGAGGGGAACAACTTCCAGTAAGATGAAAAATGGTCAGTGAAAAAGCTAACCGAAATTTATTGTCGGAAATGGTAACACCGCCCCATTTCCCCAGACCCTAGAGGCTAGAGTCCGGTAAACCAGCGGATAAAAATTGACATCCATGAGTGCAGACATTTTCGATCGAGTTAAAAAAGTTGTTGTGGAACAATTAGAAGTAGAGCCGGAAAAAGTTACTCCCGACGCAAGCTTTGCTAATGATCTGCAAGCTGATTCCCTTGATGTGGTCGAGTTAGTGATGGCTTTAGAGGAAGAATTTGATATTGAAATTCCCGACGAAGCGGCCGAACAAATTGACACTGTGGGCAAAGCTGTTGACCATATTAGCGAGAAAGTAGGAGCAACCGCCTAATTATTGCGGGAAAATTGACAATTTAGCCTTAAATATCTGGGGCAAAATCTGCCCTTATTTTTGAACAAACATGACAGAATTGCCATTAAAAAGGGTTGTCATCACGGGGATGGGTGCAATCACTCCCCTCGGCAATAATCTAGCAGACTATTGGACAGGCTTAATCAACGGCAAAAGTGGCATTGGTTTAATTACACACTTTGATGCCTCCCGTCACGCTTGTCGCATTGCTGGGGAAGTGCGGGGTTTTGACCCCCACGACTATGTGGATCGCAAAGAGGCAAAGCGCATGGACCGTTTCGCTCAATTTGCCGTCGCCGCCAGTTTGCAAGCACTGCAAGATTCTCGATTAGTTATCGACGCTCTCAATGCCGATGATATAGGCGTACTAATCGGTACGGGCGTGGGTGGCATAAAAGTGCTTGAGGATCAACAGGAAATTTACTTGACAAAAGGTCCGAGCCGGTGTAGTCCCTTCATGATCCCGATGATGATTGCCAATATGGCCGCTGGTTTAACCGCCATCCACACGGGGGCCAAAGGACCGAGTAACTGCACCGTGACCGCTTGCGCCGCCGGTTCCAATGCCATCGGCGATGCTTTTCGTCTAGTACAAAGGGGTTTGGCCAAAGCGATGATCTGCGGTGGGACGGAGGCCGCCGTTACCCCCCTAGGATTGGCTGGTTTTGCCTCCGCTAAGGCCCTGTCCACCCGCAACGATGACCCCACCCGGGCCAGTCGTCCCTTTGACAAGGACCGGGATGGTTTTGTCATGGGGGAAGGGGCAGGAATCTTGATTATAGAGGAATTAGAAACGGCCTTAGCCCGTGGGGCGCGGATTTACGCCGAAATGATCGGTTATGGTCTGACTTGCGATGCCTATCACATGACGGCACCGGTTCCCGATGGTCGTGGGGCCACCAGAGCGATCGAATTAGCGATCAAAGATGCCGGTTTGACTCCGGCGGAAATTAGCTACATCAACGCCCACGGGACCAGTACGGGAGCCAATGATCCCACGGAAACCAAGGCGATTAAAAAAGCTTTAGGAGAATCGGCCTACCAAATCCCCGTCAGTTCCACCAAATCGATGACAGGCCACCTTTTAGGCGGTTCTGGCGGCATTGAAGCCGTGGCCACGGTAATGGCGATCGCTAATGATCGGATTCCCCCGACGCTCAACCTTGACAATCCTGACCCCGATTGTGATCTCGATTACGTCCCCTACGAAAGTCGTCAGCAGATAGTTAACGCTGCCCTCTCCAACTCCTTTGGATTTGGTGGCCATAACGTCACCCTAGCTTTTAGAAAATATGCTTGAGTCGATGCCCCCGAAAGAGTAATCTGTGAGTGGCTCCCTCTTTAACCTGGTCTTATTTTTGTAGTTCATTCTAAAAAACATTATGGTTGTCGCCTCCCAATCCCTCGAAGAACTTTGTATTAATGCGGTGCGTTTTTTAGCGGTGGATGCCGTAGAAAAAGCTAAATCGGGACACCCCGGACTGCCGATGGGGGCCGCACCCATGGCCTTTGTCCTCTGGGATCAATTCCTGCGTTTTAACCCGAAAAACCCCCAATGGGTCAATCGCGATCGTTTTGTTCTCTCCGCCGGTCACGGTTGTATGCTGCAGTATGCTTTGATGTACCTGACCGGATACGATAGCGTTCCCCTAGAGGAAATTAAACAATTCCGGCAGTGGAAATCGAAAACCCCTGGCCACCCCGAAAATTTCGTCACTGAAGGGGTGGAAGTGACCACTGGTCCTCTGGGTCAAGGGATTGCCAATGGTGTCGGTTTGGCCCTAGCAGAAGCCCATTTAGCGGCCCGTTTCAACAAGCCGGATGCCAAAATTATCGACCATTACACCTATGTGATTTTGGGTGATGGTTGCAATATGGAGGGGATTTCCGGGGAAGCTTGTTCTTTAGCCGGTCACTGGGGTTTAGGCAAGTTAATCGCTCTCTATGATGATAACCATATCTCGATCGATGGTTCCACCGATATCGCTTTCACCGAAGACGTGAGCAAGCGTTTTGAAGCCTACGGTTGGCACGTTCAGCAGGTCGAGAATGGTAACACCGATTTAGATGCCATTGCCAATGCGATTGCGGCTGCCAAAGCTGTCACCGATAAACCCTCGATGATTAAAATCACCACCACCATCGGTTATGGTTCCCCCAATAAGTCTAATACCGCCGATGTTCACGGGGCAGCTTTAGGAGCAAAAGAAATCGAGTTAACCCGGAAAGCGTTAGGTTGGCAATACGAGCCGTTTGTGGTTCCCGATGAGGTGTTAAATCGTTTCCGGCAAGCAGTGGACAAGGGAGCGACGGCAGAAACGGACTGGAATAAGTTATTTAACGAATATCAGGCCAAATATCCCGCAGAAGCGGCTTTATTTGAACAGTTAACCACCGGTCAACTGCCGGAAGGTTGGGAGCAAGCTTTACCGGTTTATAAACCCGAAGATAAGGCGCTCGCTAGTCGTAAACACTCGGAAATCTGCTTAAATGCGCTTGCGGGGGTTTTACCCGGTTTAATCGGTGGTTCGGCGGATTTAACCCACTCTAACTACACGGAATTAGAGCATTTTGGTAATTTCCAAAAAGGCAGTTATCAGGAGCGTAACGTCCATTTTGGCGTGCGGGAACACGCGATGGGGGCGATTTGTAACGGTATTGCTCTCCATAACACGGGATTGATTCCCTACGGGGCAACTTTCCTGATTTTCACCGACTATATGCGGAATTCTATCCGTTTATCGGCATTGTCAGAAACTCGCGTCATCTGGGTAATGACTCACGATTCCATTGCCCTAGGGGAAGATGGACCGACTCACCAACCCGTGGAACACGTTGCTTCTCTGCGCGCTATTCCTAACCTGTTAGTCATGCGTCCGGGAGATGGTACGGAAACTTCCGGTGCTTATAAAGTAGCGGTGAGCGAAAAGAAACGCCCGACTTTATTGGCTCTCTCCCGTCAAAATCTGCCCAATTTAGCGGGAACTTCCCTTGCGGGTGTGGCTAAAGGTGCTTATACTATCACCGATTGCGAAGGTACTCCCGATGTCATTCTCATCGGTACGGGGGGCGAGTTATATCTCTGCGATAAAGCTGCTGCGGTGTTAAAAGAGGCAGGAATTAAAGCTCGCGTCGTTTCTATGCCCTGTTGGGAGCTATTCGAGGAACAATCGGCAGAATACAAAGAATCGGTATTGCCGAAAGCAGTGAAAAAACGTCTCGCAGTGGAAGCGGGTTCAACCATGGGTTGGCATCGCTACATCACCGATGAGGGGGATGTGTTGGGGGTTGATACCTTCGGCGCTTCTGCTCCGGGGGGTGTGATTCTAGAGAAGTTTGGTTTTACCGTGGATAACGTGGTAGCGAAGGCAAAAGCGTTGTTAGGTTAATTAAAACTTTGGTTTTGTGGAAAAAGCCCGCGCAAGCGGGTTTTTTGTGTTTAAGATGGAACTATATCGTGCAAAGGGTTGACTGGGTGATTCCTTTTACAGACAGAGAACTACAAAAAGCATGGAGAGAAAATCAACGAGCGGCAAAGGTCAAAACCATAACTAACGCTCATCGTTTATTGCTATTTTACTCCGTTGAATGTGGTCTCAAAGCAGTTTTACTGAAAAGACAAAGCAAAGATTGCACCGATTCTTGTCCAGAATTAGTTGAGGTACAGCATGATATAAATAAGTTACTAGACAAACTGCGTGCGGGAGAAAACCTAAAACTTCCCTCACAATTAAGTATGAACCCTTTAAAAAAGAATCAAGAGAGAAAGTTTTCTTGCGCTGAAATTAATCAAATGTGGCGATATGGGGGATGCTGTGACAATATTAAGGATAATGAATTAGAAAAAAAATTGTTAGATATATTAAGTTGGATTGCACAGGAGTTGCAGGGACTATGAGAAGACGGACATTACTAACTTGGTTTGATATTAAAAGAAAAATTGCTCGCGAAACCGCTAACGGAAATGACTTACCTGATGGTATTGTTAAAATTAGTTGTTTTAGTAGTGCTTTAGAGATTGGTATTCAAAATCAAGATGATCAACCAAAAGCTAACTCAATATTAAAAGAATGGTTCGGAGATTGGTATCAAGAATCAGAACAAATTATTCAGCTAGATATTGATAATGCTTCTATTCCTGTAGAATTTATTTTAATAGATAATAGTTCTTATTTTTCTCCATCGATTCGACCTTTTTGGCAGGAAGTCGCTTATTTAAAAGAAAATACAGATTCAGAGCAATCGGATAATTTTTTACCCAATGCTTATCAAGATAAGCCAGAAATTATTGCTTTTTATTCTTTTAAAGGTGGTGTGGGAAGAACCCTACATTTAGCCGCTTATATTCTTGCTCTCTTAGCAAGAGCAAAAGATATAAATAAACCAATTAAAATTTTAGTTATTGACTCAGATTTAGAGGCTCCGGGGTTAACCTATTGGCAAAGGTATGAAAATCAACAGGCAACCGTATCTTTGAGCAATTTTTTGGAAGTTTATCAATATCCCAAGCCATCTCTAGAGGTGGCACTCTCTTGGGTAACTCAAGAAATTAAGAAAACTGCCAAACAGCAAAATAAATCAACTTTATATTTTCTCCCCGCTTTTATTGAAGAAGAAGAACTCTTAGATACTCCTATACTTCCAGAGAATTTAGCTAGAAATCCATCGGGTGCTTGGGAGGTAGGGGATGCAATTTATCAATTAGGGCAAAAATTAGCAGTAGATTATATATTTATTGATTTAAGAGCAGGATTAAGTGAAATTTCTAGCCCAATTTTATTTGACTCTAGAATCCAAAGATTTTTAGTAACAACAGTTAATGAGCAATCTTGGCGAGGTGTCAGGATGGTTTTAGAAAAAATTGGCTTACTAGCTCCCAGTGATTTAAAAGTAAAGGATGGTAATTATTATGATCCTTCGATAATTATTAGTTTTTTAACCCCAGAAGTCAGAAATTTATCAGCATTTGAGAATATTTTAGAGCAATTACAGTCGGCTTATGTTCAACCCAAAAATGAGAGTTTATATACTACTAGACTGGATATTAAAGAAACTTATTTCGCCCAAGAGTTGCTATATGTTAACAATTGGGACGAAGCTCAAAACAAATTAAGTTCAACTTTCTTGATGGAACTGGCAAGACAATGGGCAGAAGATAAATTATCTAATAATAGCATTGCATCAGCCACACCTTCAGATAACTCCTTAGATGATGTGAAAAAACTCAGGGATACTTGCAATAAATATATTTATGCAGAAAAGGGACAAGGGGAAGATTTACTCATTACCGAGCCATTGAAAAATCTCGCTCGTAATTTTCAAGATAAACTACCTAATGTTATCTCAATTGGTGCTAAAGGTGCGGGAAAAACCTTTAATTATATTCAGCTATCTCGCCTACAGTCTTGGGAAAATTTTTTAAATAAAGTTGATCCTCAAAATCAAGAAAATTCCCTAGAAAATCTCGGTTTAATATTTCCTTTACTGCAATCACAAAATTTAAATGATAAGGCCAAAAATATTCTTGAGCAAGCACGGCAAAATGTTAATAATGTTCTTAATAATGATTATCAATTTTCCTCGTCGGATTTAAGAGACAGAATCACGCAGTCGCTATCAAATCAGGATTGGACTGAGGTTGATTGGAAAAATTTTTGGATCAAAGAAATTTCGAGAGTTTTAGGTTATAATCCTGAAAATTGTCAATTACATAAACTGCATGAATACCTTCAACAAAAAAACTCGAAGATTATATTTTTATTTGATGGATTAGAAGATGCTTTTCCTAATGTTGCCAATGATAACGATAACCTTCAACGAAAAGCCTTGAAAGCTTTGATCGATCATTTACCCAATAATTTATCAGAAATTCGGCAATCTAATCTCGGATTGATTGTCTTTCTGCGTCGAGATTTCTTGAGATATACAATCACACAAAACTCGCAACAATTTGAAAACTTATATCGTAATTATGATCTATCTTGGAATCTAGAATCGTTTCTTAAACTTTCCTATTGGCTCTGCATACAATCATCGGTTATTAATGCTAACCCTCAAGATTTATTCGATTGTTCAATTGAAGATTTAAAAGAAAAATTAGAATTACTTTGGGGCAAAAAATTAGGAGCAGATAATGCAAGAGAAGCTAAGTCAGATAATTGGATTTTTGCAGCTTTAACCGATTTTAATGGAAGACTGCAAGCGAGGGATATTGTGAGATTTTTGTACCATGCTGCTAATATTACTGTAGAAAAAAAAGAAGAAATACAATTTTCTAAATGGTCGAATACTAGACTGTTACCTCCCCAAGCGATTCGACGAGCGCTTGAACCCTGTAGTGAAGAAAAAGTTGACGAGTCTAAGCAAGAATATCCCATATTTAAAAGCTGGGCAGAAAGTTTACCTCAATATAGTGATAAAAAAATTCCTTTTTCTCTAGAACAGTTTAATCTGGATGCTGATACAGTCAATGTTCTTGAGCAAATGGGAGTAATTTATGAGGACAAGGATAAAGAAGATGCAGTTCGTTATTATATGCCCGAAATATTCCGTGAAGGGTTAGGATTTTCTAGTCAAGGTGCGCGTCCTCGTGTTCTAGCTTTAAAGCGCAAAGTTTTGGGGAAATCAAATTTTTAATGGTTCGAGCTTTTTGGCAATGACTATATGATTGATTGTTATCAGCTTTTCACAACAGACGTAGCTATTATCAATCAAAAAAACGCCAAAAAATACTCTGCTGAATGTAAGTTAGCCAAAAAAGGTAGTTTCCGTCTTCAGGGAGGTATCAGACCTTTTATTGAAGTCAAATGTATGAGATCAAGAACCTTAGGAGACAAAGCGGCAGAACAAAGGTCTAAATTGATAGGAATACCTTCAACAAGCCTAAATATTCACAAAGATCAATATATTGAAACAGATTTTGATTTAGTGATTACATCTCTTGCCAATGCTTTTTTTCAGACCAATTTAGAAACAGGACTATTTGTTTGGAATCCCACACCAAAAGAGCAAATATTTTTAAGCAAAATTAATATTAATAATTAAGAAGAAGCCCTTTTAAAAATGTACGTTGCCAGAAGTAAAGATTTAACAGCAAATCAAACCAATAATATCAATTGTTCTCGCCAGAAATGCCAGGATCAAAACTATAATTTCATCCCTAATTATCCCAAAAATTTCTTTGATGTTAATACGGCTGAACCTCTACAACCATGGCTCCCGATCAAAAAAATAGAGGATTTACTTGATTAAAATTAGGAATCAAGATACATCGAATAAACTTAATTGTAGAGGTGTAAATCTTGCAGGTTTCTGAAGATCATAATTAGCAATAAATACCTCCTTGCCCTTGCGTCTTTCACTCTGATAACCATGTTCTAATTTTAAACCATTTTTTTGATCATCAGTTCGATTAATAGTGTAATTCCATTCATTATCTTGTAAAGAAATACACCAATCATACATTTCTCTAATTTCGGAGCAATTATCATAAGTCAAAAGAAATTTAAATCGATGTTGATGTTTTTTCAACGTCTTACATAACCTTTCATGATCTTCTAGACTGAAGAAGCAGGAATAGAATTTATTTTGATCTGCTTGAAAGTAAGGAGGATCGACAAATAAAAAGTAATCATCGGGTAATTGATTGATTAAATCTTCAAAATCTAAACAAGATAAATTGACATTTTGCAGTTTTTCCGAAGTGGTTTTTAGGTGAGAAGGCCAGTTTTCAGGACGCATAGAATACTTATCACCATAGCCCCAATAACAATTTTCAAGTTTCATAATTCCTGAGTAGGAAGTTCTATTTAGATAATACCAACGCATGGCTCTTTCTAGGTCATTGGCTGGTTGAAATTCATTTTTATAATAATTGTGTAATTCTTTGGTAGCGTTTAGACCTTTTAATAATTCAATTAGACTATTAAGATGATCTTTGATATGTCGATAACAGTTCATTAATTCCTCATCTTTGTCATTGAGAATATTCTCTGCTACACTTTCCTTAGCAAAGAATATAGATGCTCCCCCCGCAAAGGGTTCACAATACTTATGGTGACTAGGAAGACAAGCTAAGATTAGCTTACGGGCATAAAATTTACCGCCGGGATAACGAAAAGGAGAATTACTAAGTTTTTTAGCGATTTTGGACATTACCTTTGATTTTAGAGGCTTTTCTTTGAGATTATTTTAACAAAATTACGATATTTTATCTAGGAATGTCAGAGAAGTTCGGTTTTACCGTGGATAACGTGGTAGCGAAGGCAAAAGCGTTGTTAGGTTAATTAAAACTTTGGTTTTGTGGAAAAAGCCCGGGCAAGCGGTTTTTTTTGTGTGGTTATAGGTTAACATAGTTTAGGCTTTAGGCTTAGTTCATGTAAAAATGTAAAGTAGGAAGAAGTACCGTAGGTTGGGTTGAGGCACGAAACCCAACATAACCAACAGCTAAGACAGGAAACCCAACACAACCAACAGCTAAGACAGGAAACCCAACATAACCAACAGCTAAGACAGGAAACCCAACATAACCAACAGCTACTTTTTTAACGTCAACCCAACTACTTAAAGGAGTAAAAACCATGAGTCTGTGTCTCAATCCTAATTGTTCCTCCGCCAATCCAGATGGCAATAAATTCTGTGAAAAATGCCGCTCGAAATTGTTCTTACAAGAGCGTTATCAAGCAACTCAATTAATTGGTCAAGGAGGATTTGGTCGCACTTTTAAGGCGATAGATTACAGTAAGCCTTCTCGACCTTATTGTGTGATTAAACAGTTTTTTCCTTCGGCTCAAGGGACTGATACAATTGAGAAAGCCTCAGAATTATTTGAAAAAGAAGCAATCCAATTAGAGAAGTTAGGAAAACATCCCCAAATCCCTGAACTTTTCGCCTATCTCAATCATGATGATGACCGTCAATATTTGGTACAAGAATATATTGAAGGACAGAATTTAGAACAAGAATTAAAAGGCTCTTCGGTTTGTGTTATGCAATGGACGGGGGTTATAAGGGATGTAACCCTTATATAGAAAGGCATTTAGCGATTTTTGTCAATTGTTTTTGCTCTAGAGCGAACTAATCAATTAAGTCTTTTGCCAGATAAGGATTT
>NZ_JADBSZ010000083.1:0-8094 GCF_020246425.1 Microcystis sp. M079S1 | reverse complement strand
AGGAATAAAACGAAGTCCCAGCCAAGGGAGGAAATTCTTAAAATCAATGGGAATGAAATGTATAAAAGTAGGTTCTCTTCCTTCTAAAGCTGACCGGGATGAACAAGAAGACTACAAAGAAAAAAAGCTATAACCCAGACTAAATGAGGCAAAAGAAGGAAAAAGGGCTGTTTTTTTTGTTGATGCCGCTCACTTTGTTATGGGAGCTTTTCTCGGTTTTGTTTGGTGTTTTGAGAGACTTTTCGTTAAGTCACCGAGCGGGCGTAAACGCTTTAATGTTTGAGGAGCATTAAATGCAATAACTCATGAAGTTATTATGGTAACATATGACACTTATATTACGGCGACTCAATTCTGTGAACTTCTTAAAAAAATAGCTGGTTTAGGAATAACTATTCCCATCAGTATAGTATTAGATAATGCCCGCTATTAAAAATGTAAAGTTGTTGATAAATTGGCTCTTTATTTATCAATAAATTTACTCGATTCGCCTCGTTATTCGCCTAATCTGAATTTAATTAAAAATGCTGTGTAAATTGTTCAAAAAGAAATGTTTGTATGGCCAATATTATGAAAACTTTTCTGACTTTTCTTCAGCTATTTATGGATGTCTGAACGATGCCCATCTGAAACATAAAAAAGAACTGGATTCCTTGCTCACTCTAGGATTTCATAAATCTCAGATTATGACCGTCTAATACTAAATCTTGTTATTAAAGAATGATTATTTATTCCCCCTATTGCCTATTGCCTATTGCCTGTCTTGATATGTAGCCTATGCTCAACGGATTTAGTATAACTCCCAATCCAACTTTAAAAACCCGCTCCCTTATCTCCACTTCCCGCCCTCCTATACCTTGATTCTTCAACCTCAGCGATCGCCTACCCCCTTGATTGTAAAGATTTGTTTAGCTTGACCAGAGGTTGATAGTGCATCGGCTAGGATGAATTTTAAATGGATTCAAAATGAATTGAAAATGAATTCAAGATGAGCCAATCTGGTGAACTGTCGTATTTTAATCATGGAGTTGCCATTTTGTGAGTAAGAAATGGTTCGCAGATAACAGTTTGTCGATCGGGCGGACTCCTCTAGTGCGCCTTAATCGAGTCGTTGGCAACACTCACGCCACGGTTCTGGCCAAGATTGAAGGTCGCAATCCAGCCTATTCGGTCAAATGTCGGATTGGCGCGGCCATGATCTGGGATGCGGAAGAACGGGGATTATTGGGGCCGGGCAAAGAACTGGTGGAACCGACCAGTGGCAATACAGGCATTGCCCTAGCCTTTGTCGCCGCCGCTAAGGGGATTCCCCTGACCCTGACCATGCCTGAAACCATGAGCTTGGAGCGGCGCAAACTGTTGCTCGCCTATGGAGCCAATCTGGTGTTAACAGAAGGGACCAAGGGCATGACCGGAGCGGTGGCAAAGGCAGAAGAAATTGCCGCGTCTAATCCCGATCGCTATGTGTTGTTACAACAGTTCCGCAATGCCGCCAATCCCCGCATCCATGAGGAAACCACCGGCCCCGAAATTTGGCAGGACACAGATGGGGCGCTCGATATTCTCGTGTCGGGTGTGGGAACGGGCGGAACCATTACGGGAGTTTCGCGCTATATCAAAAAAACCCAAGGAAAACCGATTTTATCGGTAGCGGTGGAGCCAGAAGCCAGCCCCGTACTATCCCAAGCCCGGGCAGGTCAGCCCTTAAAGTCCGGCCCTCACAAAATTCAGGGGATTGGGGCGGGGTTTGTTCCCGAAGTTCTAGATTTATCCCTCGTGGATGGGATTGAAACCGTTTCCAACGAAGAGGCCATTCTTTATGCCCAACGGTTGGCCAAGGAAGAAGGGATTATCTCCGGCATTTCCTGCGGTGCCGCCGCTGCCGTCGCCGCTCGCTTGGCACAACAACCCGAACACCAAGGCAAAACCATTGTCGTGATTTTGCCAGATTCCGGGGAACGGTATTTGAGTTCCATCCTGTTCCAGGGGGTATTTAATGAGCAAGGGTTAGTGGCATGACGAGCGAGCATCCGAGCAGTTCCAGCGCTCTCTCCCAACCCACCTTGTCCTTGGATCTCGATGAAATTATCGCTCAATTGTCCAAACCTCGTGGCCAGTCGTTCCACAGTTGGTCTCAATCACGAAGCCATTTCCCCTTGCCCTCCCGTGAGGCCTTATTTCGGATTGTCGATCGACTGCGTGCCGTTCTTTTTCCCTATCACTTTGGCAATCCCGATTTAGGCGAAACATCCAGCCGCTATTTTATCGGTCATACCCTCAATGAAGTCCTACAACTGCTGCATCACCAGGTTTGTCGCGAACAGTGGTTGCTGGGGTCGCAGTTGCACTGGTCGTCAGACCAGATTGAGACGCACGCCCAAGGGACGGTACAAGCCTTTGCCACTCAATTACCCCATCTGAAAGCTCTACTGGAAACGGATATCACGGCGGCCTATCGAGGTGATCCGGCGGCCAGAAATTTAGATGAAGTGTTGTTTTGTTACCCCGGGGTAACGGCAATCACTTACCACCGCATTGCCCATGCCCTGTATCGGTTGGACTCGCCCCTGTTGGCGCGGATTATCAGTGAAATTGGTCATTCCTTAACGGGGATTGACATTCACCCCGGGGCCTCGATCGGCAATAGCTTCTTTATCGATCATGGGACGGGGGTTGTGATTGGGGCAACCACGGTGATTGGCGATCGCGTGCGCCTTTACCAAGCGGTCACGCTCGGGGCAAAAAGCTTTCCCCGGGACGAATCGGGCAGTTTAATCAAAGGTCAACCCCGTCATCCGATTATTGAAGATGATGTGGTGATTTACTCAGGTGCAACGATTCTCGGTCGGGTAACTATCGGTCGGGGCGCAACCATTGGTGGAAATGTTTGGTTAACCCGCAGTGTGCCGCCGGGGGGTTTTGTCTCCCAGGCGCAACTACGACAGGAAATGTTTGATGACGGCTCTGGAATTTGAGGGGCTGTCCTGACTGTGAATGTTCGGCCATAACAGTCGCTTTGTTACTTTTTTTTGAATTGGAGGATTTAACTCAATGACCTATACCCAAGATCATGAATTGCAACTGGCTTTGGGAGATGCTGCCGCTCGGCAGTTGGCCAATGCCACAAAGACCGTTCCTCAGTTATTGACCATTTCGCCCCGTTGGTTCGTTCGCCTCTTGCATTGGCTACCCGTTGAAGCGGGGATTTATCGTCTCAATAAAGTCAGGGATGCCTCCCGGGTTGAGGTGGCTTGCTCTGAACGAGATGAGCGGGAGCTGCCCGAAACCTTTGTGGATTACGAAGAGACCCCCCGGGAGTATTTCTTGAGTGCGGTGAATACGGTACTGGATGTTCACACTCGCGTGTCCGATCTCTACAGCAGTCCCCACGATCAGATCCATGAACAATTGCGCCTGACGATTGAAACGCTGAAGGAACGTCAAGAAAATGAGTTGATCAACAACCATGAGTACGGATTGCTCAACAATATTGTTGATTCCCAGAAAGTGCAACCTCGCAATGGTGCGCCCACGCCGGACGATTTGGATGAGTTGCTGGTCAAGGTGTGGAAGGAACCGGCATTTTTCCTCGCCCATCCCAAAGCGATCGCCGCTTTTGGACGAGAAGCAACCCGACGGGGTGTACCCCCTGCTACGGTGTCATTATTTGGCTCTCAGTTTATTACTTGGCGAGGCGTGCCTTTGATTCCTTCCGATAAGTTGGCCGTGAATGAACAAGGCAAAACCAATATTTTGTTATTGCGGGTAGGAGAAAGCCGTCAAGGGGTGGTCGGTCTCTATCAGCCCAATTTACCCGGTCAACAGGGAGTTGGCTTGTCGGTGCGATTTATGGGGATTAGTCGCAAGGCGATCGCCTCTTACCTAGTCTCCCTCTACTGTTCGTTGGCAGTGTTGACCGACGATGCGGCGGCCGTACTGGAGAACGTTGATGTCAACCAATACCACATCTACGACTATGACTAACCCCGAACTTATCCCTGAAAAGGCGGGGGGGAATCTACCCTCTGTATCCCACGGGACTGCCCCAACTGAGGTCGAGAACATTTCTCTTAACCCCTTATTTCAACCTGACCTTCTTGAGCATCTCGCCCAGACGATAATTCAAGAACTACAACGGCACGACCTTAAGGCCGAGGTGGCGAAGGGGTTGAGTACAGATCGGGATTATCTGGTGCCATCCGCCGCGGCGATTCCCCCAACCCTGGACTTGCCGGCTACCCCCGCAACCTCCCCAGCTACTGTGGGCGAACGGCCCACAGTTCCCTTGGCTGTACCCTTAGCCACCTCCTCTTTCTACTTCATTGAAGAGTTAGAAACAAAAATCCCCGACCTTCCGGCCGTAGTGGCCAAGCCTGAACAGCTTGTTCCGGTCGCGGCGTTCTCGCGTAGCGAGCGCTTTGCGATCGATCCCCTTTTTGTCCCCCATGCCAGCGGGCGAAGCGTTCAACGACCTAGCTTCTTTGATGTTCATACCGTTCGCCGGGATTTTCCCATCCTGCAAGAACGGGTGAATGGCAAACCGCTGATCTGGTTCGACAATGCCGCAACAACTCAAAAGCCCCAAGCAGTCATCGATCGCCTCGTTCATTTCTACAGCCATGAAAATTCCAATGTGCATCGTGCCGCCCATGAATTAGCGGCTCGCTCCACAGATGCTTACGAAGCGGCCAGAGACAAGGTACGCCGTTTTCTCAATGCCTCATCTGCCAACGAAATCATTTTCGTGCGGGGGACAACGGAAGGCATTAATCTGGTGGCAAAAAGCTGGGGACAACAAACCCTACAAGCGGGGGATGAGATTGTCCTCACCCATCTGGAACACCATGCCAATATTGTGCCTTGGCAGCAACTAGCCGCCCAAACGGGAGCAAAGTTGCGGGTTGTCCCCGTGGATGACCACGGGCAGATTTTACTGGCAGAGTACCAACAATTACTCAACTCCCGCACAAAACTGGTGGCTTTTTCCCATGTTTCCAATGCCTTGGGAACCATTACTCCCGCCAAACAAATCATTGATTTAGCCCATCGGGTCGGAGCTAAAGTCTTGTTAGATGGGGCTCAATCGGTTTCCCACATTCCGATTGATGTTCAACAATTAGGGTGTGATTGGTTCGTCTTTTCCGGACATAAAGTCTTTGGTCCGACAGGGATCGGGGTACTTTATGGTCAAGAAGACCTGTTGAATGCCACGGTTCCCTGGCAAAGCGGCGGCAACATGATCGTGGATGTGACGTTTGAGCGCACCGTGTATCAGGCGGCTCCCACTCGCTTCGAGGCCGGAACGGGCAATATTGCCGATGCCGTTGGCTTAGGGACGGCCTTGGATTATGTTCAGCAGATTGGTTTGGCCACTATTGCCAATTACGAGCATGAACTTCTAGAGTACGCCACTGCGGGACTGACAACCATTCCGGGGTTGCGTTTGATTGGGACGGCGGCCGATAAGGCCAGCGTGCTTTCCTTTGTGCTAGAGGGATTTGATGTGGAAGTCATTGGACAGGCCCTGAATCGGGAAGGGATTGCCGTGCGGGCAGGCCATCACTGCGCTCAACCCATTCTGCGACGCTTTGGTCTAGAGGCAACGGTGCGCCCTTCCTTGGCTTTCTACAATACTAAAGCCGAGGTGGATGCGCTGGTGGCTGCGTTGGAACGTTTGCAACAGGAATAAACTGACTGGAATAGGTGGGGCAGCTTGTACACCTATTCCAGTTCCCCCTGAACTGCCACATATTTAATACTAAATCCGTTGAGTATAGGCTACATATCAGGACAGGCACTCATGCAATAGGCAATAGGCAAAAGGGGGAATAAATAATCATTCTTTAATAACCGGATTTAGTATAAAAGGTATAGGAGAGTGGGGAGTGGGTTTTTAAAGTTGGATTGGGAGTTAATCATCCTATTAAAAACGGATTTGGTATGACTTTCCTAGCAAGGCTTTTGATGATTTTTCCCAATCTTCATCAATAATGCTGGCTAAATTATGGTAGATAAATAGGGTTGGCTGAATAAATCTAAAAACCTTGTTGGGTAAGACTTTTAGACTTTTTGTCAATCAAAAAGTACCCGGCATGGGAGTGATCAGGGGGAAAATTCCGGGACTTTTTCCCTGAAAATTAGGTAATTGCCCACCTCAAAACCGGTAAAACCCCACACCCCACACCCCACACCCCACACCCTGCCCCCACCGAAAAACTTTTTCAGCAGACCCTAAATACTCCACTACAATCTGGCACTAATAATTTTTGATCATTAATTCTCTACCAGATGCCGCCGCTCCTTGTTTATAATTATTCATGCCATACTGAAGATTCCACTCGATAATATGGGCAAAATCAAAGAGTTTTCTGATCTCTGGACAATCATCGTAGGTAATTAACCATTTAGCCTGACATTGACGCATATTATCAGCAAAACGTTGATGATCGAAGCTGGTATGTAAATTCCCTCTTACGCCGTACAAACGGGATTTTGTGGCACTATAGTAGGGGGGATCGAGGAAGATAAAAACTTCTTTTCCCTCAGCAAATAATAATTCTTCGTAGTCTTGGTTAGTAATTTTTACCGATGCTAATAAGGGGGCAATTTGAGTTAATCTGGCCATTGATGAATCAGTAAATCTACTGTTAAAAGCTGCTTGAGAATACCCCCCCGAATCCACTGTTCCCGAAAAAGTAATCCGATTTAAGATAAAAAAACGCACCGCTTTTTCAAAATCGGTTAACTTTAAATCTTCCCTTGTCAAATCTTGAAATAATTCTCGTCCGCTATCATATTTTTGTTTAATTTCTGTTATTTTTGCTACCAATAACTCAATATTTTCTTGAGCGCATTGCCAGAAACAATATAAATCATAATTTAAGTCATTAATCCAATAGGTTTTTATTTGTTGTCCAAAGAGTTGCTTAACAGCAAAAAACACAGAACCACCACCAAAAAAAGGTTCTCGATATTCCCTAATATTCACAGGAATTTGCGGCAGAATTTGCTTAATTGCCCGGGATTTCCCCCCCGGATAACGCAAGGGACTTTTAATTTTTGACATTTTATACTAAATCCGTTTATTAAAGACTGATTATCTATTCCCCCTTTCGCCTCTTGCATGAGTGCCTGTCCTGATATGTAGCCTATACTCATAAGAATTCCGTTTAATTCCACATTTATGACTCGTATCCTAAGGTTAGCAAAACCACTTCTTCCAATTGGGCAATTATTTCGGGACTCAGTTGTCCCAGTGTGCGGATCAAACGAGTTTTATCCAGCACTCTCATCTGAAAACATAGGGCAACAGAATCTTGGCCGAGTCCACCATTACCTTGTTCTATCAGTAAGCATATAGGCAAAGCAGCGCGACGTTGGTTGGTAGTGAGCGGAATAGCAATGATCGTAGTTGAGAACTGGGAAACAAGGTCATTCTGGAAAATGATGACGGGACGAATGCCCGCTTGTTCAGAACCTTGAGTTGGATTGAGGTCGGCTAACCAGACTTCACCCCGTTTCAGAGGATTAGTCATCATTGATCTTCTTGATGGAGTATTACTGCATAGTCATTCATACCTTCTTCAGCAAAGGCGCGATCTTGATCAGCAAACTCTGCAAACAGATCGGCCAGTTGCATGGGATCGAGAACAGCCTGATGACGCTGACTGCGAAACTTTAAGAAGGCAATAAAATCAGCCACTTGCTGAAGCTGATTATCAGTCAGTCGATCCAAGTCTTGCTTAAGAGCTTCAGCGCTTACTGGCATAGGAAGAAAAAACATTCCGACTTCCCCATTATAAGAGATCGTGGCCAACAGCCGTCCTCAACAAACCCCCATGAGTCCCTGAGCGCGTAGCGGGGTAGGGAGGACATTCAGACGTTTTGAGCGATCGCTTGTTGGAGCAGTTCAGTGATAATTCAATAGGGAAAAATCCCAATGTCGATAATTTCGGCTCTTCGTTACTTGGTATGATTCGATCAGGGGGCATAAATCGACTAAATCCTTATCCGGCAAGAGACTTAATTGATTAGTTCGCTCTAGATCGAAAACAATTAACAAAAATCGCCAAATGTCTTTCTCTATAAGAGTTT
>NZ_JADBSZ010000082.1:0-2758 GCF_020246425.1 Microcystis sp. M079S1 | reverse complement strand
TTTAGAATTTTATCATCAAGATATAGGAATCGGAGACGGCGTTTTGGTCTGAGATTTAATTTAATCGCTGGCATTTACAACTATGAACTTGCTTTAGGCTATCATCAAGTAGCTGAATAGGACTTTTGCAGGAGGTCTAATCTTTAACCTCCATTGGCTGACCCTGGCAAAATCAACCTAATACTCAATCCTGTTTAAAAGGCATAGGATAGTGGGAAGTTAAAGTTGGATTGGGAGTTAATCAAACTATTAAAAACGGATTTGCTATTACACCCTAAGCAATCGCTGATTTAGCGGCACTCGCTCCTATCATTCCAGAGATCAAAACCCTTGAAGTCCCCAAAAACTCCAAAATCTGAATCCCTAGTTAAGGAGAGGAATGTAAAGATTTATTAAATATAGAGAAATTGCGGCATGGGATATGATTGATCTGGTTGCCTATTAGTCTAAGTCAGATGAATATCGAACAAGTTATCATTAAAAACCTAAGAAAACTTCCCTTAGAAAAACAACAAGAAGTCTTATCCTTCACCGAATCTCTCATCCCCAAAACTTCACTTCCTTTGCCAGAGCCGACTCTTACCCCTGAACAGCGAGCCGCTAAATGGATGAGTTGGGTACAAAGCCATTCCTCTAATAATCCCCCTTTACCCGATGAAGCTTTACACCGTGACACAATGTATGAAGACTAATGACCCAATATTTACTGGATACTAACATTCTCTTACGAGCTAGTGACCCTAACTCATCAAGTTATCCCCTAATCATGAATGTTGTTGACATGATTATTAGACAAGGGGGAGAATGTTTGATTACTTCTCAAATTTTAATTGAATTTTGGGTTGTAGCAACACGCCCTAAGGATGTTAATGGACTAGGTTGGACAACACAAAAAACACAACAAGAAATTAACCAAATTTTATCTCAATTTTCTTTATTAGAAGAAAGCCCAGATATTTTTCCCCTTTGGTTTCAATTAGTCACCATCTACAACATTAAAGGAAAACGCACTCATGATATTAGGCTTCTTGCTGTCATGAAAGCTTCTAAAATTACCCATTTATTAACCTTTAATCCTGATGACTTTATCCCTGTCCCCAATATTACCATCGTTCATCCTCAAGATTTCATTAATTGCCAATAATTAAGCAGCAAATCCGACATACCGCACCAAAATCCCTCACAAAAGGCGATAGTTCGCCTGAGAAGGGGTAAAACAGGGGAAAACACCCGAAACTCCTTTCCCTGTCAATCCCTAAGCTAGGGAGAGGAATGTAAATATTTATTAAATTGTAGCTTAGGATACAGTTGTTTTTTGGGGATGTGTATCCTCCTGTTGTCTGCCTTTGACGTTGGGTGGGGGTGTTGCTTGACCTGGCTGCGAAGGAGGCGATCGCCTCACATTTTGGGAAATTTACCAAATTCTTTGAACGGGGTAACGGTCAAATATTTCATCAATGCTCAGAATAGGCATAATTTCGGTTATTGATTGGGATATTAAAAGTCGATCAAAGGGGTCTTTATGATAGTGGATAAGGGTTGCTAGTGTCCAGATGTGAGCCAGATCAATAGAAAGTATTTCTAGATTATTAATGGTTATTTGATTTTTAATTAATTCCTGTAAGGATGGGTTAAGCTGTAATTTTCCCAGTTGCAGTTTTATTTGCATTTCCCAGACACTAGCAACGCTTAAAAACAAGCGATTATTTCGATCAAATAACAAATCTTGCCTGGTTAGTGATAGTTTTTCTGAGTTAATTGACCACCAAATAAAGCTATGGGTATCTAATAAAAGTTGCATGGGTTAAGTTGGCGGCAAGAGTTCATCGGTTAGGGGTTCGTTAAAGTCATCGCTGATCCAGCCTTGACCTTGATATAATCCTGCAATTCTACCTGTTTGGGTTATTTGGGTTTGATGGTGTTGATTGACTATAGATTCCAAAAAATCGAGAATTTCTTGTTGTTGTTGGACAGGTAATGTCTGAAGGGTTTGCAATAAAGTAGAATTGGTATCTAGGTCAGCATTGTTCATAACGATTTGATTTGAGGATTTTGGGGGAATACCTCAAGGATAGCATGGGTTTTCAGGGGTGAGGGGACAAGTTACGGATGGTGCGATCGCACTACTGAAGTCGGATCGGGTTTCTCTGTCTCGTCTTCTGGGGGTTGTTTATTCTGGTTCTGAGTTTTCTTGATAGAGATTGGGAGGGAAATGTAAAGATTTGTAAAGATTTATTAAATTGTAGCTTTTGATACTTTTTTTATAAGGATAGTGTGTATGGTTTTGTTGTCTGCCTTTGGGGTTGGGTGGGGCTGTTTAAGCGGTTGATTGATATAATGACAATGTATTTACCAAGCAGTCAAAAATGTTGCTGAAAATCATACAAATCGGCAATTCTCAAGGAATTACAATTCCTCAAGCGATTATGGAACAGTGCGAACTCACTGATGAAGTCGAAGCGATAGTCGAAGGTAAAAAAATTATTCTGAGTGCTAAAAAGAAGGTGAGAGAGGGGTGGGCTGAATTATTTGATGACGAACCGCTCGAAGCAGAGTTACAGGATTGGTTAGGAGTGGAAAACGAGTTCGAGCGAGAAAATCTATGGTAGAAAGATTTGCTGTGGTTCTAGTAAGCTAAGACGCATTTAAAGCACTTATTCTTAAGATTAGCCGAATCTCCCCCAATCCCTTTACTGTTGCCTCTTGCCTCTTGCCTCTTGCCTCGTCTCAACAAGCAATTTAAATGCTTAACAGCTTA
>NZ_JADBSZ010000081.1:0-3465 GCF_020246425.1 Microcystis sp. M079S1 | reverse complement strand
GTGCCAGAAACAAACGTTGAGAAATCGATCCGAGGGACTCAAAACCCTTGCACTTTCGCTCTTCGATCTCGAAGGGTTCCGCTTCCAGACGTGCGAGGTCATTCTGTTATTCTGACTTCCCCGACTGACGACCGACGACCGGCTCCTGACTCCTAACCCCACCAATAAACTTTTTCAGCAAACCCTAGGTAGAACCCCAGCTCTTGATTGTCAAGGTGCAGATAGCGTAGTGATTAGACTACTTATGTTTTTAGAGCGGTTGATTACCCTATCCGCTCTACTTGTATGGTAGCTATTTTGCCTGGGTAGGTCAAGACCCTTAAAAGAAGAAGTTATTCGAGATTTTGTCAGGAGACTGGACACTTATTTTTAATCGCGCTTCGCTGTTCTCTGCGGGCCTTTGTTTCATCCCTTCGGTAAAACCGAGGGTCTTCACCCGACATTTGAGATAAAAAAATCTCGGCTCTGGTTTCTCAAGCTTCCCGATTCCCGATTCCCGCTCCTTGGGCTTTCCAATAATCAAACTTAGTTGTGTCTAGATGCTCGACAATCCCCCCCAATTGACGTACTTGCTTGACCATATCGCCAGTCCCGCCACGTCCATCACCGCCTTTGCCATCCCACAGGACAATCAACCGCATCCGCTCGATTCCGTAGATCAAACTGGAATAGAGCGCCCAACGATTGTTGCGCTCAAAGGAATTGCTTCCTTTCGGGACTGCTCCGATTCTTTCCGGTTGTAGGTTGAGTTCCACCTGGGGATGATTCTTAATTCCATAGAAACGCTCTACCCAATCATCGCCCGCAAAGCTGACCGACTTTTCAATAAATTGAGCCGACTCGAAGGGCAGATAGACCTCGACTTTCATCTGGCGCTCTAAACAGGCTTCTAGAAACAGGATATCGCCCCCACAGGCTATCCCTGGTGCGATCGCCAGATCCCTGGCATCAGCTTTTAGATTATCGAGTACCTCCTTAATTTTTTGTTGCGCCTCGGTTTCCATCGCCGGGGGAAACCGAAGCCGCGGGCGGTCTGGCTTGTCAATCATGTGACCCGAGAAGAGGAAAACTTGCGGAGGTTCCTTCACCGTTTGGGATGCGATCGCTGCTTCTTGATTTTCTATTCTCTTCAATTCTGCCTCGAGGACATCGAGGCCTGACTTGACATATTCAAGGCGGAAATTCAGGGATTCTAAAAGTTTCAACTGTTCTAAGGTTGAAAGTAAAGCAAATTTATTGTTCCAGAGCCGGTTCAGCGCCCTTTTATAGGCTCTGGCCACCTGTTGCGGGTTGCTGGCGGTACAGATGGCCAGATCGCCGAGGGAGAGGAAGACCCAAACATCGTTGTTATTCTTGATAGCGGCACTTTCCAGACTAAATTTAGCGGCTCCAGACAGTGCCGGCAACTCCTCTTTGATCGCTTTCTCTTCTGGATCGCTATCCTTGCCAGCCAGTGGCGCTAAATGCTTCAGCAGAGACGATAAGGTCAGGGCGTTGATGCCGGAATAGTAATGATTCTGATCGAGGCGGTAGCCTTGCAGGTAAGTCTCAATCGCTTTTTGCAGTAAGTGGGCTGATTCGTAAGCTGTTTGGCGGCGCTCTGCTTCATTCGAGATGCCTACCCATCGCTCCTTCCACATTTCCTTGTAAATGCGGGCTAAGTAGGAAATGGCATCGATATTGGCCGGTTCATCTCGCAGCAGCGACTCTAACTGTACGACTGCCTCTTCATATCGCTTCAGTCGGATCAGGTGAAAGGCTTCCTCGCGCCGGAATTCGGCATTTTTCGGCTGCAGTGCCAGTCCGTTGCGATATTGCTGGAGCGCTAGTTGATAATTTCCCAGGTTTCTTAAGGCTTTCCCCGCTTCGGCGATCGCCTCGCATTTAATTAGGGGGTTGCTCACTTCTTCTGTCAACAGCAAAACGTCACCAATGCGATCTTGGCGTTGGGCGATCACTACCCTTTTCCGCCAATTATTGTACTCATCCCAGTAGCCAATGGCTAGGGGGGTTTGCAGCGACCGGCGATCGGGTTCTTCCAAGCCGTCGAGTAAATTGAAAATGGGGCTGTGAATGCGATTAGGGTCTGATTCCCAGGTAGCGCGAGCCATTTTAGCGATCGCCTGCTTGTCTTTTTCCAGGTATTGGCGATCGGGCTGGCCATTCTCGTCACAATGATAGGGGAGAGTGCGAACGTTAAAAATATCGAAAGGCATACGACCTCGTCCCGACTGGATATGAATTAGTCCTCGCTTGCGTAGGGCGTGGCGCACTCCTAACTCATAAAAAACGTTGGCATTATCAATGCTGATGTCGGCAATTACCAGATCCGCCAGCAATAGTTCCTGAAACATATCGGTGAGGATATCGCCACTGACGCTTTCTTCATCGGCTCGAAATGGCTCAAATCCGGCTTCGATCAAGGCCGGTTTAATTAAATCCTGATAAATGCTATTGAAGTCTATCCATCGTTCATCGGGCCCTTTTTTCTTACCAAAGGGCATAACGACGAAGGCATGGGGCAATCCCTGTGGGCTGGCAGAGGTATCATGCTCTTGTTTCGGTTGGGGAACTAGCTCTAGGTTAGACTCAGAAACTTGTTCGGCGTTGGCGGCAGAATTTTTCTGGTTAATAATTTCTTGGCTGGGCATATTAATCTTTCTGACTCAAGCAAGATTGATCATAACTTATTTTAGTGAGATTCAATCCCCAGCAGTTTTTTTCAATAAAAAACTAACCGAGTCACTAGCAGTAACAGATTAGTCGGCCAATAAAGTAGCTTTGGGATTAAGTTGTTTTTATAATAAATCCAATCAAGTTTGATAAGTAGGTAGGTGTTAAAAATTGTCAGCTCCCCCCGCCTATCGGCACCTTATCAAGGGGAGCAGGGGGGGATCGAAGGCAAAATCTATCTTCTATTTAATTATAACCACTTACTTAATAGAAGGTTTTTGCGTCATTTTTAACTAATGTAACAAGTAGATGACGTATCCCCAATCAAGTGCTAGTCTGGCAGAAGATATCCGGTTACTTAGACTTACGGTAATTTTCTCAAATGTCAATAGCTAAGCTAAGACGCATTTAAACCGCTTATTCTTAGATTAGCCGAACCTCCCCCAATCCCTTTACTGTTGCCTTTTGCAAGAGTGCCTCTTGCCTCGTCTCAACAAGCAATTTAAATTACGAACAGCTTATAAGTCAATGTACTGCACGTTGGCAATAACCTTGCTTGTTGCTCGGCAAAATACCAAGATATCCTTTTTCCTTTTTCCCTTGAAACTGACTCCCGAATTATACTGTATGATCTAACGACTACTTAGGGTCTGCTGGAATAAATCTAAAAACATTGTTGGATAAGGTTTTTAGACTTTTTTCCCCTCAAAAAGTGCTGACCATTGGAGTGATCGCGGGTAAAATTCAGGGACTTTTTCCCTGAATTTTAGGTAACTGACTACCTCAAAATCG
>NZ_JADBSZ010000080.1:0-3377 GCF_020246425.1 Microcystis sp. M079S1 | reverse complement strand
TAAAAATTATGGCTCTTCGGTTTGTCTTATGCAATGGACGGGGTTATAAGGGATGGACCCCTTATATAGAAAGGCATTTAGCGATTTTTGTCAATTTTTTTGATCTAGAGCGAACTAATCAATTAAATCTCTTGCCAGATAAGGATTTAGTCTGTTTATGCCACCCTATCGAACCATAACAAGTAACGAAGAGCCAAAATTATCAGACACCACCCTTATCAAGGGGGGACTAAGGGTAGGGTTGATTCATGAATCAACCCTACTATGAATCAACCCTAGGACTGAGGGGGAATCGAACCTAAAATCCATTTTTAATTTAATTATAACCAGCTACTTAACAATGATTATTTAATTACCAGAGATAGTCAAAAAAAGAGTTAAAGTTTCTCCCGATCGATATTTTGTCATAAGTACGGACGCACGATTATTTGTAGGATGGGTTAGCGGTAGCGTAACCCATGCTAACTCATCCAGTCGCTTAATTCCTTTAATCTTGTTAGCGCGTAACAACTCTCGACGCACCTCATAATCAGCAATTTCTGGAAGAATAACCCTAATACCTGCTTTAATTAGGGTTTGTAGCCAACAATTACAAGCTAGACTTTCAGGCGATCGCTTAGGATTAGTAATTAAACCGATAATTCCCGTATCTAATAAAACTACTCTATTCACCAAGTTACTCCCTTTAATTCAGCCGGAAATAAAGGACGCTCAGATAAACGATCTTGATCGAGTGCTTCGATTAAATATTCACCGGTTTCTTGTTGTTCTTGTTCATCTTCTTCATCAATCCAAGATTGAAGTAAATTAACCAGTTTGGTCTGTTTTTCTTGTTCTAAAATAGTATCTTTAAGTAGCTTGAGGACATAATCTTCTAGAGAAAGACCTTTCTCCGTCGCTTTTTGGCTGAGATATTGTTCGATTTCCGATGTTAAATTAAGAGTTAGTGGCATGGGCTTGACTTGAATCAATTTATCGTGTCTTTAACTATTATAAACAAAAAAGCGATCACACTCTACAAATATAGCGCAATCGCCCCTAATTTAAGACTTCAATTGTTGCTCGATTTGCCAGGTTTCTATTAAACACTAACTAGCAAAGTCAAATACTGGTGTTTCAATTACCCGTTTTGGTCGCTTATTTTCCCAGATAATTTCCTGCAAGCGTTCGACAGTTTCTGGTGCAAAAAAACGCTCTCCCGTTTCTACACAGACTCTAGCGGGGACATTTTCTATAATAAAAAAATTGCCATTGATTTCAAGGGTATAGGTAACTTCTTGTTCAATTAAGGTTTCTTGTCTAGAATTAGTTGACATCTGGTGTTATCCTTGATTTAAAATCAATCCATAAATTTGGGTCGGGTTCATATAGGGTAATAATTTTGAGCAAAGGGCGAGAGGTATAGCTACAATGAATGTGTAAGGCTCTATTAATTAGAGTAAATCCCAAAAGTAAACAGCTTGCACCATACTTATCAGCCGGATAATCTTCAATAATTTCGCTTTGTTCCATCGCCTCCCGTAATTCTTGAACACTGATCTGACGCAGGATACTTTGATTGACAGCGTGTTGAGAAAATTCCAATTGGTTTTGTCTAACTTTTTGACGAATTTCCTCAATCATTTCAGTGATAGCCGCCTTTAATTTGATCGTAAATATCCGTTGCTGTCATTTCACCAAATAACCGATCTTTAATCTCTAAATAATTTAGAGATTGGGATGCTGTTTCTCTTAGAAAGAAGGCCGCTTTAGCAATTCCCAATCTTTTTACGAGAGCTTTAACTCCCTCTTTTCTAATTTCCTCAATCTCAGGAATCGTCAAATCTGTTTGAATTTTCATAGTAATTTTTCGGCTCTCCCGTATTTGTGGTGATAAGAAAAGGTTATCTAAGGGAGGGTGTATGCCATACGCCCCTACAGAAAAGGAATTTGCCAGACTGTACTAGGATTATAACACAAAAAGCGATCGCCCTCTACAAATATAGCGTGATCGCATCTAATTCGAGACTATAGCTTTATTCGCCATTCGCTTCGCTTTCTTATAAATACTCAATCCCGCCCCGCATTTCGTCAGGACTCAGTATTCATGTTAGCCTGTACTGTAGAAGCAAGAGTTTTGTTATCTCGCATTACTCTGATCAACAATCTTAAGGCTTCGTTAACCGCATCAGCAGTGGGAAACATTTCTGCGACATCAGGCTCCAAGCGCACAGTGACTCCACCAAAGCTTTTTCTTCCAGAGCCTAACTTTCTAACTCGGAGGTGCTTCAAGTCATACTCTGTCCGTAAATCATCTTCCATTTCTGGCTCATCCCTCTTCATAAGCTTCTCGTTCGGTTTGCGTCACTTCCCTTGCACTGATGAGTCGAATTACATCTCCTCTTTCAGTATAGGATACAATTAACAATCGCCCTCGATCTGACTCGCCAACAATCAGATATCGTTCCTCGCTCTCAGAATGCTCTGGATCATAGAAGTCAACATAGAGAGGATCATCAAAAACAGTTTTTGCTTCCGCAAAGGAAACTCCGTGCTTGGATAAATTCTTTACTGCCTTGTTTTTATTCCACTCAAACTGCATGAAAATATTGTATCAGCAATTTTTTGTTAAGTAGCTGGTTATAATTAAATTAAAAATGGATTTTAGGTTCGATCCCCCCTGCCCCCCTTGATAAGGGGGGTGCCGATCCCCCCTTAGTCCCCCCTTGATAAGGGGGGTGCCGATCCCCCCTTAGTCCCCCCTTGATAAGGGGGGTGTCTGACAACTTTTAACGCCTACCTACTTATCATCACAAGTACGGGAGAGCCAATTTTGCTTCATTTATTCACACTTCTATCATTTTGACACAAAAAGCTATCACGCTATATTTATAGAGGGCGATCACTTCTAAGGTCAGTATTGCAGCCTAAGTCGTTTATTATCAGCAACGCCCAGGTAATTTACTCGCTATTTAAGGGCGGACTGCTAATAACTGGACTTGTACCGTTTCAGGAAGTTTTATTATGACAAAATGATTTTCTGGATACAAATAATCTTCGCCAGATTCATCAATCACTCGCAAACATCCCACCTCTTGCGCTTTAGCATCAGGTAACACTTGATAAAGTTTACAAACCTCTAAATCTCCGCCTTCTTCAGCGGTAATACAGATAGCAAATTCAATGTTAGATGCTGGTGTTTGCATAAATATTTAGTCCAAAACTCGTTTAACTTTCATTTTTCGCCGACCAATACCTTGACATCCTCACCGCCGTAAACGGACGGTGATTCCCAAACCTCACGATTTAGGTTTCTGCTTCTTTCCCTTGCGGGGTTCCGCACCTGCCTTAACAGATTTACTCTGTTCTGGTCTTATGGTCGCTCTACAGACTGACAC
>NZ_JADBSZ010000008.1:0-2750 GCF_020246425.1 Microcystis sp. M079S1 | reverse complement strand
GCCTCAATTGTAAAACAGTCTTAGATAGAGATCATAATGCAGCAATAAATATTCTTAAAAAAGGGTTGCAATACTTGGGAAATCATCTCAACGGTACTGTTGGGCAAACAGAAACCGACCCAAACGCCTTGGGAGAGTCCGTCCTCTGGGGTTTCAGTGGAGACATTGAGAATCTAAGTTGTCTCGTTGAACAAGGAATTTCTAACAGCGATGTGGAAAGAATCCCCCGTCACAGCGTAGCTTGACGGTGGGAGTATGTCAAGCAATACTGCCCTCGCCCAAGGACTTCTCAGCGCGGCGGGATTGGACACAAAAACTTGGGTACAATTGGGAGTCAATCTCGCCTATAATCTGCCCAATAGTCGCAAGGATGAATTAGAAGCGGACCGACTGGGTTTAAACAATCTAGCTGAGGCTGGTTATGCAGCCAAGGACATGATCTCCTTGATGGGAAAATTAGCACAACAGGGGGGTTCTACCCCGACAATTCTCAGCACCCATCCTGCCACAGGCGATCGCATTTTGGCACTACAAAAACAGCTTAATTCGGTTAATAACAAGCAGAATCAAGGTTTAGACGAGGATTATTACCAATTGCAGATTCGTTCTCTCCGCTAATCAGACAATTTCCTGAACAGATAAAAACTCGGCCACCGCTTGATTAAAACTTTCAGGTTCCCCTAAAAATGCCCAATGATTACCCGGTATCTTTTTAATCTCTAGAGAAGTTAAATACTTTTTATAAGATTGAATTTGCCAAGCAGTGCGATTTAATCCCTGTTGGGGAAGGATTAATAAACTGGGAATATCTAAAGTTTTAGTTAATCCGGCAAACCCCATGACATCCTCAAAAATTTCCCCGCGTGCCGACAAAGTGAATTTACCGCTCCAACTGCCATCAGCTTTTTGTTCAATGGCATTTTTAAACACCTCTTGCTGTAGATTTGACCAACCTTTATATTGTTTTAATTGACGAGCGATCGCCTCTATGCTCTGATAACTATCAAAGGAGCGAGTAATCTTTAAAAAGGGCAAAACTTGATAGAGAATTGGAAAAGTTATCCTAATCCAACTAGGCATTTTATCGATAAAAAAGGGATCGACTAAAATTAAACTCTTAAATACTTCCGGCTGTTGAGTTGCCCAAATTGCCGCTATTTTAGCACTCCAAGAATGACCTAAAATATGTGCTTGCGTCCAACCTAAATGATTAATTAAAGCCCTTAAATCGCCGATATAATCCTGAAAGTGATAACCGGTTGCCGGTTTACCGCTTTCCCCATGTCCCCGCAAATCTGGGGCAATAACTTGATAATTTGAGCTTAAATAATCGCCCAAGCTTGACCAAACCAAAGCATGATCCGCCATGCCGTGCAATAATAATAGAGGCATACCTCGATCGCTCCATTGTAAATAGGAAATTTCCATCGAGTTATTGGCAAAAGTCTGGCGTTGTGGCATAAATTCTCGACTGATTTTTACTCTATAATTTACCTATCACTTAATAAAACTTCATACAATGGCACTACAATCTCCGATCACTGGGACTAGCTTAGAGCAATTGTCTTGGACATGGCAAGGTCACACCATCCCCTACACTGTGCGGGGAGAAGGACAACCCCTAGTCTTAATTCACGGTTTTGGGGCATCTATCGGTCATTGGCGCAAAAATATCCCCGTTTTAGCGGAAAATGGCTATCAAGTCTATGCCCTAGATCTTCTGGGATTTGGGGGTACAGATAAGCCCGCTTTAGATTATAGTCTCAACCTTTGGCAGCGGCAAATACAGGACTTTTGCAGGGAAAAAATGGCAAGACCGGCGGTATTTGTCGGTAATTCCATCGGGGGACTGATTACCTTAATGCTGATGGCAGAATCTCCCGAAATCACTGCCGGAGGAGTAATTATCAACTGTGCCGGAGGATTAAACCATCGTCCCGAAGAATTAAATTTGCCGCTGCGTTTAATCATGGCTGCCTTTACCGGTTTAGTTAGTTCTCCCGTGACAGGAAAGTTTATTTTTGAACAGGTAAGACAGAAAAATCGCATCCGGAACACCTTAAAACAGGTTTATCGCGACCATACCGCGATTACCGAGGAATTAGTCGAAATTCTCTATCAACCCTCCTGTGATGCGGGTGCGTGGGGAGTGTTCGCATCGGTGTTGACGGCACCCCCCGGACCTTCTCCCCAGGAATTATTACCGCAAATCGATCGCCCTTTATTGGTACTCTGGGGAGAGGATGACCCTTGGACACCGATCGCTGGTTCGGTAATTTACCAAGAAAGAGCTAAAATGGGAAATAATACCCAATTTTATCCGATTGCCAAAGCCGGTCACTGTCCCCACGATGAACATCCCGAAAAAGTTAATCAATTAATTTTGAGTTGGCTGTCGGAAATGGGGATTTAGTCAGTTAAAAAAGTTGGGGTTGATAAGCAATCCTTCATCGATCTGCCTCGCGATTCAGTTTTGAGGTTATGAGTTTATTAAGTGAGATTATTCACTGATAACTGTTTACTGATAACTGATAACTGATAATTTTTCTCGGCCCCAAAGGTAAATTTAATGATTTTTGCGGCCAGTTTTTCCCTGAGTGAGAAATCGATGGCTCTTCGGTTTGTGTTATGCAATCGACGGGGGTTATAAGGGATGGAACCCTTATATAGAAAGGCATTTAGCGATTTTTGTCAATTGTTTTTGCTCTAGAGCGAACTAATCAATTAAATCTATTGCCAGATAAGGATTC
>NZ_JADBSZ010000079.1:0-4713 GCF_020246425.1 Microcystis sp. M079S1 | reverse complement strand
ACTCTTACCCGTCTAATCTGTTGTTCTGAATAATAAACTAACGTCTTTTGACTACACCATAAATCAAATTCTCCTGCTTTAAAACCATCAGTGAACTTGATTTTACGTCGCTCATCAGATAGTTTGTAGCCTGTTAGTTTATACTCAACCGAACGACTATGTTTTTTAAATCGGGGAAAACCCTTTTTCCCTGGTATCTTGGCATGACAATTCTGATAAAACCTATTAATTGATTGCCAGGCTCTATCAGCAGCCGATTGACGAGCTTGAGAGTTTAATTTATTAACCCATGGTGTCTCTTTATTGTTAGCTAGTACCGCACAAAGCTTTTGAAGATCATTGCGGGTTGTCCCTTGATTGTCCATCCAATAACGAACACAAGAGTTACGCACAAACTGAGAAGTTTTGATAGCTTCATCAAGTTTTTGGTATTGTTCTGGTGTCCCGTTTTTTAACTTGGCTTCTACGACTAGCATTGATTAATCTTCGACCCTGGATAAGTTAAGTATAACACAGTTTACATACAAATGGTAGAATTAAAGTCGTGCTTCGCGGTTGATATTCTGGTCGGATTTCATCCCCCGCAAAGGTTGATGTCTTGTCGAAAAATCTAGCGGGGGCATTCATCCGACATTTTAAGTAGTCGTGCAAAATTAATTTCCTAGTGAAGATAGGCAAGAGGCAAGAGACAAGAGGCAAGAGGTGGTTAGATATGTGTAATTAATTTTGCTTAGGTACTTAGGTAATCCCAACTATTTAGGAGAGATTTTAATTTATCTCAGTTTTGCCCTGTTAGCCCAACATTGGCTCCCTTTTCTGATTTTGGGGGGATTCATCGCCGGGGTCTTCATCCCCAATATGCTTAAAAAAGACCGCTCCCTCTCCCGCTATCCCGAATTCGACGCTTACAAAGCGAAATCCGGATTGCTATTACCCCAAGCTAATAAAGATGAAGTATAACCTAATTTGCTGAGGAGATTAAACCGCACGGTGCGCTATTAAGTTTCATTTAGGGGGTATTAGACCGATGGAAGTGGAATAGTAGCATAGGGAAAGGTGCTAAACCGCAGGGAGCGGTTTAATTAATAATTAGGCTCTTCCCGCTTTGTATATGAGAACAAATACTCATTCACTCATTCCCATTAACGGCCATCAGCATCCGAGGTGTTATATAAGTGGTGATCGGAACTGCTCTCCAACGCTTTCAGACCTTCCACATTGGCACTTTCTGGGGACGGTAGCGGTAATACAATCGACCACCACCAGATTAGAAAGAGTGGCAGCAAAATAGCCGAAGGCATTTCAAAGCGAGCCGGTACGCACCCGACACCCTACCACGAAGTCCCTAATAAATCTCGAATAGGGATGCGGGTGATGCCAGGGGTTGGACAAAAGCGAGATTAAGCATATTACTCACCTGTCCCACTGGAACCTCGGCAACGGGAAGTTTAAGGGATCGTTCCGATTCACTTTATAAAGCTCTTTTCGTTGCCTTCCTCAAGATATTTACACAACCAGGTTTGCACTGTGTTTCTATGATGCCCTAAACTTTTAGCTATCACCTCGAGGGCGGGAGCTTTTTCTTGTTTTAGCCAATACAGCACTTGCAGTTTGTCTTTTTCCCTAGCGGTGGTTGCTTCTTTGATCCGTTGAGTTAATTCCTCTGCGCTTTCTTTGACTACTGTTGAGGTTACTGCTGCCATAATTTTTGAATAATAAGAGTTATGGTCGGTTAAGCGTCAAAACATCTAGGCTTTTCCTTGATGCTGGCAATGTAAACTTTGATTAAGAGAAAGACTTCTAGAGCCGATCCGATGTTATATTAATAATTGAAGCTAAAGAAAAAAGCTTCCCTGACAGATCAACTGGCAAGGTTATAAGGTCAAGTTCGCAAAGGAGTAAACCCTGTTAAAGTTACATTCTGTCTCGATAACGACGATAACAGCGATCAACCTGAACGCTCATATTTCCTAGAGTAGAGAACAAGGGAGTTAGGCAATTGCAACTAAGGTTCAATGCGTCTCCAACCAGTCTCAAGTTGTGAGGGGAAATACCTGAGAATCGGTAAACTGATCGCTGTTATTGTTTGTCAACACAAGTAATTGATAATTGCAGTCGCTCTCCTTTGATGAGATAATAGAAAGTCTTCTGTTCAAAAGGATATCGATAGGATGCGACTCTCTCAACAGCTTTTTGTCACTCTCCGGGAAGACCCGGCCGAGGCGGAAATCCCTAGTCATAAATGCTTAGTCCGTGCCGGTTACATTCGTCGCATTGGCAGCGGTATTTACGCCTATTTACCCCTGATGTGGCGGGTTTTGCAGAAAGTCTCCCAGATAGTCCGGGAAGAAATGAATAAAGCCGGCGCCCAAGAATGTTTACTTCCCCAACTGCAACCGGCGGAACTCTGGCAAGAATCAGGCCGTTGGGACACCTACACGAAAGCAGAAGGGATTATGTTTGCCCTGACGGACAGGCAAAAGCGGGAGTTAGGATTAGGACCGACTCACGAAGAAGTAATTACTGCCGTCGCTCGTGATTTAATTCGTTCCTATCGACAATTACCGGTTAATTTATATCAAATTCAAACTAAATTTCGCGATGAAATTCGCCCTCGTTTTGGTTTAATGCGGGGACGAGAATTTATTATGAAAGATGCCTATTCTTTCAATCTCGACGAGGAATGTTTAAAGAAAACCTATCAAGCGATGGATATAGCTTACCGCAATATTTTCCGCCGTTGTGGGTTAGCTTTTCGGGCAGTAGAAGCCGATTCTGGAGCGATTGGCGGTTCCGCATCCCAAGAATTTATGGTCTTAGCTGATGCCGGAGAAGATGAGGTTTTATTTACCGCCGATGAAAAGTATGCGGCTAATGTGGAAAAAGCCGTTTCTTTGCCAGCAGATAAAGTGGCTTCTCCCTTTAAAAAGTTTGCTAAAAAAGACACTCCTAACACCAACACTATCGAAAGTTTAGCTAAATTTCTCGATTGTTCTGCCACCGCTATCGTCAAAAATGTTCTCTACGAAGTGGTTTATGATAGCGGCATAACTGTTTTAGTTTTACTGCATATTCGCGGTGATCAAGAAGTTAACGAAGTTAAACTACAAAATGAATTAGTTAGACAGGCGGGCTGTTACAATGCTAAAACAATTTTGGCTTTAAAAATACCCGATGCTGCCGCTCAACAGAAATGGGCAACTAAACCTTTACCTTTAGGTTATATTGCTCCCGACTTAGAAGATAATTTGCTCAAAAAAGCCAGCGATATAGCTCCTAAGTTTTTACGCATAGCAGACAGCACAGTGACAGACTTAGAAAACTTTATCACCGGTGCTAATGAAACTGGGTTTCATTTAGTAGGGGCGAATTGGGGTAAAGATTTTATCTTACCGGAATTAATCGTCGATCTACGCAAAGCCCAGGTAGGCGATCGAGCTATTCACGATCCTAATCAAACCTTGCAAAGTGCTAGAGGAATTGAAGTCGGTCATATCTTCCAATTGGGCTATAAATATTCTCAAGCCATGAATGCTTTTTATACTAATGAAGCGGGAGAATCTACCCCCATTTGTATGGGTTGTTATGGCATAGGAGTATCGCGTTTAGCACAGGCAGCCGTAGAACAATCCTACGATAAAGATGGTATTATTTGGCCGGTAGCTATTGCCCCTTATCAAGCGATTGTGGTTATTCCTAATTTAGCCGATGCCGAGCAGGTAAAAACCGCCGAAAGTTTGTACAATGAGTTAAATCAAGCCGGCATTGAAACCCTTTTAGATGACCGGGATGAACGTGCAGGAGTTAAGTTCAAAGATGCGGATTTAATTGGGATTCCCTATCGCATTGTCACGGGTAAATCTCTCAAATCGGGTAAGGTGGAATTAGTCGAAAGAGCCAGTAAAAAAGCGTCAGAAGTAGCAATTAATGAGGTAGTTTCCTATTTAAAAACTGCTATTTCACAGCTAAACGCTTCTTATTGAGTGATTAAATATACAGATAATTTTGCCTGTTTATGGTTTCGATGATCGAAAGATGGCGGGTTTAAAGCATCAAAAACTGTTCCCTGTTGCCACTCAAAGACTTTTTCAGCATTACTGTTTGAGTGTTGGGGGATTTTTCTCTGAAGCAGCTAATAAAATAGCAATAGTTCTTTGAGAAGGAGGTTCATTTGGAGGTAATTTACAGCATTTTCGTTGATTGAAAATTAGCTATTAATAATTTGCTTAATTTCTTGAAAAACTTCTTCTAAAAAAGGAGCTTTTGAGATTACTATATTATCTTCATGTCGATTTCTCTCAAAGTAAGTCTCAATCAACAAATTCAATCTCCTTAATGATGGCGATTTTTTGCTTTATTTTGTCAAGCATCTAGGACTGACTCCTGACTCCTGACGACCGGCTCCTAACCCCACCAACAAACTTTTTCAGCAAACCCTAATTATTTCTTACTGTTTGAGTGTCGGGGTGATTTTCTCCTAATTCCAGTTTGCTTAAGTTTGTCGTTCATTTTTCTTGATAAAACTAAGATTTAATTAAGACTTGCTCCAGTGGAATATGAGTCAGAAAAAACGGGTAATGATTCGGTAGTAGTGGCGTAGCCCTCTTGCTTACCTGGTATGAATTGTGTTAAATATTTATTAATAAAAATAATTGGAACCCGATCAGTCTTTAAACCTCTAGCTTGATCATGACTTTTCTGATAAATATCTTT
>NZ_JADBSZ010000078.1:0-3011 GCF_020246425.1 Microcystis sp. M079S1 | reverse complement strand
CTTTCCGAAAGTCCTTGACTTGTTTTAGTTTTTCTATTAAGCTCAACATATCTTTCAAAAGTTCGCGTTCACTTCTCATTTTACCTGACAGTGATCGCTTTTACTTTTGATATTCTGATGGGAGAATGAAACAGCCCTACCATCACCCCATCTCCCTATCTCCCTATCTCCCCACTAGCCACTGATAACTGATAACTGATAACTGATAAGGGACTTGCGCTTTGATAATGTACCATCTGGCTGGTCTGGTTCTTCTACAGAGCGATTTTCTGGCTGGGATATTATTCCTACGCAAGTCCCTAACTGATAACTGATAACTGATAACTGATAACTGATTGCTGACTACTCAAAATCGTTATGACTATGATATATTTGTTAAGGAATGTAAAAATAGTTGCATTTTCCCAGAAACTAGATTAAGGAGATTAAAAGTATGACCGCCGAAGGTTGCTTAAGAGTCGGACAAGCGGCGCCGGATTTCACCGCGACCGCCGTTTTCGATCAAGAGTTCAAAACCATCAAATTATCGGATTATCGGGGTAAATACGTCGTTTTATTCTTCTATCCCCTCGATTTTACCTTTGTTTGCCCCACGGAAATTACCGCTTTCAGCGATCGAGTTAGCGAATTTAGCAGTATCAACACCGAGATTTTAGGGGTGTCCGTCGATAGCGAATTTGCTCACCTAGCATGGATTCAAACCGAGAGAAAATCCGGCGGTGTCGGTGATGTGGCCTATCCGTTGGTGTCGGATCTAAAAAAAGAAATCAGCACCGCTTACAATGTTCTTGACCCGGATGCGGGGGTATCCCTGCGCGGTCTGTTTATCATCGATAAAGAAGGTGTTATCCAACACGCTACTATTAATAATCTTTCTTTCGGTCGCAGTGTCGATGAAACCCTCCGCACTCTGAAAGCGATTCAATACGTCCAATCCCATCCGGATGAAGTTTGTCCCGCCGGTTGGCAAGAAGGGGATGCTACCATGGTTCCCGACCCTGTGAAGTCGAAGGTTTACTTCGCGGCAGTTTAGTTAAAAATCCTCAGAAGTCCCTCAGCTATAGATGGGGGGAGACTTTTAAAGGGGGGGAGCATCTCATTTATGCAAGTGAGTAATTATACTTGTCCCTAAAACTGGTTTCTAGCAAGGCTTTCAAAATATCTTGACATAAAACCTGATTTAGGGGTTACAAAGGTGAGATGCTCCCTAAAGGGGTGAATTATTTCACCCCTTATTTTAATCGGAAAATTTTCTGGAAAATTGGCCCCATTAGCCATGACCTCATCTAGAATACTGGCCAGACAAGTCTAGAAAGAGTCACGGCGATCTATGACTAACAGTAATTATGATTCCGAGTTGACAGTTTTGGGATTACCCGCGGCCAAAGGTAGATGGTTATTAATACCTCTAGGAATGGGTGTTTTACTCTGTTTAGGGACGGTGTACTCTTGGAGTATCTTTAGAAAACCCCTAGAAACAGAGTTAAATCTCAGCGCCACGGAAAGCTTACTACCCTACACTGTGGCCCTAGTGTTTTATGCCGCTTCTATGCCGATCGCCGGTTTTTATATCCCCCGGGTAGGTACTCGCAGGATGACCGCTATCGGCGGAATTATCGTCGGTTTAGGCTATATTCTCGCTAGTTTTGCCGCTCAGATCCAGACAATTATTCTGACCTACGGAGTCATTGCTGGCACGGGAGTCGGCATCGCTTACGGTGTTCCCATGGCAGTGGTGGCACGCTGGTTTCCCGACAAAAAAGGTTTAGCGGTGGGTTTAACTATCATCGGATTTGGCCTTTCTCCCCTGATTACCGCACCTTTAGCCAATCGATTAATCAATGAATATAGCGTTAGACCAAGTTTAAGATTTTTGGGGATTATCTTTACAATAATTATTATGATTATTGCCCTCGCCATGAAATTACCCCCCCAGGACTGGCAACCTCCCGCAAATTTAGCTAATCGAAAATCCGACTTTCAGGCCAATTATCCAGTGAATATGCTGAAAAGTCGCTCATTTTATGGCTTATGGCTTTGCTATACTATTGGTGCTTTAATTGGCTTGAGTGCCATCGGTATTTCTAGTCCCGTCGCTGAGGAAATTATTCAGATTGAGCCAGGGTTAGCGGCTAGTAGTGTTGCTCTATTTGCCTTGTTTAATGGTATTAGTCGTCCTTTGTTCGGTTGGTTGAGCGATCGCTGGAAACCCCATTATCTAGCGATTGGGGCCTATACACTCATTTTGATCGGTTGCCTGTTGATGGTCAAGGCCGAAAAAGGGGCAGTTACTAGCTATCTAGTGGCTTTTTGTCTATTTTGGTTCTGTTTAGGGGGATGGTTAGCCCTAGCTCCCGCTACCACTCTCCACTTCTTCAATCCTGACCACTACGCCCAAAATTACGGTATTGTTTTTACTGCCTACGGTGTTGGTGCTTTGATCGGAACTTTAGTAACCGGTAGAATTCGCGATTGGTTCGGTACTTACACTTACGCTTTTTATGCTATGGCTGTATTGGCAATACTGGGTATTTTTCTGGCTAGTGCCTTACTGAAAAGAGAGCGATCACATTTATCAAATCCTAGCTAAGGGAGTTAATCTTAGCCTAGACTAGATACTGCCGCCATTTTATACTTTAAAATACTCGAAAGAGGTCACATTGGACGGTATAGGTCTTTTAATCGCTCTTTTTCTGCGTGATTATTGAATCAAATCTCGGTTTTCCTCGAGGAAAGAAATTAACTGATCATCGAAAATTTTGGGTCTGAAACCCCGTCGTTCTACGACGGCTTTACTGTTAAATATGAGCATCGTTTACGAAATATATGCTAAAATGTGAGGTATGGAAAAAGCCTATTCGTTTCGATTTTACCCCACACCAAAACAAGAGTCGCTATTGCGGCGCACTTTGGGCTGTGTAAGATTAGTTTACAACAAAGCTCTCCACGAACGAACACAAGCTTGGTACGAAAAGCAAGAAAGAGTAGGCTACGCTCAAACTTCTTCAATG
>NZ_JADBSZ010000077.1:0-32795 GCF_020246425.1 Microcystis sp. M079S1 | reverse complement strand
TTGAGGGGGTCAATTACCTAATTTTCAGGGAAAAAGTACCTGAATTTCCCCCTGATCACTCCCATGCCAGGCACTTTTGGATTTCAAAAAGGTCTAAAAGTCTTATCCAACAAGGTTTTTAGATTTATTCAGCAAACCCTAATTACGCGTGTTTTAGCTTACTTGTGTCCTTAAATACTTCTTTTACTGCGTCAAATCACACAAGTCTTTGTATAAAAGTTGTACGATCATAGTCGGACTAAATTACATTGTTGCCATTGCTTCCCGCTTCTGATCTAGACTAGGTTGAGATTTGTCAAAGCTAATTGCAAAAGTAATCTTTTACAGCCCATGTTTTTTAAATCTGTTAGCACGCTATGTCTGTCCTAAACAAAGAAAATCTTAAGCTGGAAACGCTCAACCTGTCTCAAAAATACCAAAAAACAGCCTTCTGGCAGAGGGGTTGGGGGTGAGGGCAATTAACCATCTCTGCCATTACCTTTGAAAAATTTGACTTAAACAAATTATGAATAGATATGCAGTCTATTAGCAGTTATCTCAACAGTGAGATACGAAGTTTCTGGTTTTAGAGAACGACGGAACGGCGGAACGTCGGAATAAGCTAAACGGCTTTTACTTCGGATCACCGATATAGACTCCAAAAGGGTTATAGCTATTGGATCATGCAGGTTAAGCGCCGTTTAGCTTATTATCTGATCGTCCAGAGATGATGACAAATACCGCCACACCCCATCTTCATGATAAACGCTATAATCTGAAAGTTGTTGCCAGTTGCTCATCATGAAAAAACTTGCTTATTCATTGCTCCCCCTAGGGATTACTTTTGGACTTTGCCTAAACATTGCCCCTGCTTCCGCTAGTTTGCTGGTACGAGAAGTCATTTCCAACGCCGCCCTTTCTATTGACGGCTTCGGAAGTCAAACCAACACGGGATTTATTCAAGCCGATATACCCGCAGGTTCTACTATTCAGAGGGCTTATCTCTATGCCGCTTCCGTTTCGAGTAACTCAATTTATCCAGTAACTTTTCAGGGGAATATACTTCCCGTGAGTTCGGCGGCTACTCTTAGTCCGAGCAACAGCACAGTCACCACTGTCCGTTGGGATGTCACTAATATCATCACTTCTACTTTTACGGGAGGACCGCAAGACTTTCCTATCGTTGAGAGTAACCAGAATGATGGTGCAGTTCTTGTCGTTGCTTATAGCAATCCTTCCACTCAGGGTTTTACCTCAGTTATCTTAGATGGAGCGCTAAGTCCCGCGGGAGACATGGTTGAGTTTAATTTTGTCAGTCCTTACACTGGAGGAGATTTCCTGCTTTCACTTGCCGCTAGTTATAGCAGACAGCCAGCCCCAGGTCAGCCGCAAACTACTGAGATCTACGTAACTACTAACTCAACCAATAACCGAACTTTAACCACGAGTGCAGGAGGGGCGGATGACCGCACTGCTGATGAAGAATCAGGAAATGGAAACTTGATAACTGTTGGGGGGATAGGTGATAATTCTGCCAATGTCAACCCAACCGCTCAACCTATTAACACTAATCCAGATGACGAATACTATAACCTCGCTCTTGGTAATATTGCTAATTCTGATCCTTTTATCTCGGCGGGAGATACCTTCCTTCGCTTAACAACAAAGAACCTAAGCAATGATGATAACGTTTTTGGAATGTTTATCACCAGTGGATTTAATATCAGTCCCGCTCCTGTCCCCGAACCATCGATGACACTGGGTATTTTCGGTATCGGTGCCATCGGTATCTTACTATCTCGCCTTGGTAAAAAATCCTAACAGAGAATAAACCTGGCAATTTAAGGCTGTAAATTGCGTTAAATTGCCATAAAATGCTCGATTATAGTTTTTTGTCGCTTTTTTGACCGCAAAATCACACTTAACCTAGGAGCTGCTGAAAAGCGAATACAAAGTAGTCTGGACAAGGGTTTTGCCGCTTTTTAGGAGCGAAAAAGTGCCAAGCTGTCAGACCCCTGAAAACGAAATACTGACAAAAAAACCAGGCACTTTCTTTGACGCAGTTCCGGCGTTCCGGCGTTTCTACTCAAAGAGTTTTTCAGCAAGCCCTACTTAGTTTCTAGATTTTTACCGTTCCAAGATAAAATTTGGGGTTCAACCTCAATCACCGCAAGAGACCCTCGGACTGCAATCAGTGGCAAAATCAAGGCTATGATCGATCACTGATAACCAATAACTGAGATGAGATGGTTTTATTAGAAGCAGCGGTTCATTCTTCCCTGCGCGCTTTTTTACGCGAACAAGGACGCTTTTACTGGTCTCATCATCTCACTATGGGGCGACTGGTGGCTAGAGCTTTACGCCTAAAACGTTCCTCTCTCATACAAACTGGAACTACTCTCACCCGCTATTGTCTCAGTTATCTCACCCCGGCTCTTTTGGGTAATACACCTGTTCTGATTGTTGCCCCGGAGTCAGAAGTAAACCTACTGTTAGAAGTGGAAATCCCCCATCTGCAAGCATGGTTACAAACTCAGCGAGATATCCTCAAAAGCGATCGCTTTCCTGCTAATTTTACCGGTTTACTCCTCACCACACCCCAACAATGGTTAGAGGATAAATTGGGCAATCTCGGTCATTTTCCCCAGAATATCCCCACGATAATCGATCGAGCCGAAGATTTAGAAACTTGTCTAATAGATTATCTCACCGTCACCATTACTCCCGAACAATGGTTCGCTTTAGGGTCAGCATATCCCCAGCATAGAGAGGTTATAGACTTAATTAAAGCACAACTTAGCCAAAGTATTCTTGGTCATCCAATTAATCCCTATAATTGCTATCTTATTGATGCCAAGGAAAAAGAATATATAATTGCCCTGCTGCAACGCTTGGATCAAGACTTAGCCACTGATTCTGCTTGGCAACTTTTAGCGGCAAAAATCCCCGAGCATAATTATCTCCTCTGGACATCAGTAGATCGAGATCGAGAAGAATTTACCCTAAAAATCAGCCCTTTGGAGGTCGCTAGTTTTTTCAAACCGATTTGGCAGCAGCAACCCTTTGTTTTAATCGGCAGTTTTTTAGATAGCGAAAAATCCGCTAATTTATACCGTCAAAATCAGGGTATCGGAGATATTTTAACTCTAAAGTTTGCAGCTGATCGCGAAAGTGAATATATTCATTTATATCTACCCGATCGCATCAGCGCACCCAACACACCCGAATTTCAACCGATGTTATTAAAGCAAGTGCGCGAATTAGTTAGTGTTAATCATACCAGGGAACAACCGATCGTGATCCTGATTGAAGATGTTCCCCTCAAGGCACAAATTGCCACCCAAATCGCAGCCGATTACGGTTCGCGAGTACAAGTGGAAAAAACTGAGATTAATAGTAATACTATTCTTGTTTGTGGTTGGCAATTCTGGCAAACCCATCAAGAAAAATTTCCGACTCCCAGTTTATTAATTATCGCTACTTTACCCTTACCCTCCCCCGAAAATCCTCTCGTTGCTGGCAAAATTGCCTACTATAAACGACAACATCTCGACTGGTTTCGTGCCTATCTTTTACCCACAGCAGTGAGGGAAATTCAGCAATCTGTCCAGTCTCTCCGAGAGTGTCAAGGTTGTGTGGCTGTCCTCGATAATCGTGTCAATGCCCGCAGTTATGGCCGACAAATTCTCTCCGCTTTAGAACCCTATGCTAAAGTTAATTATCTCGATCAACAATTTTTTCAAGATAAAGATTAAATCAGTTATCAGTTATCAGTTATCAGTTAAGTAGCTGGTTATAATTAAATTAAAAATGGATTTTAGGTTCGATCCCCCCTGCCCCCCTTGATAAGGGGGGTGCCGATCCCCCCTGCCCCCCTTGATAAGGGGGGTGCCGATCCCCCCTGCCCCCCTTGATAAGGGGGGTGTCTGACAACTTTTAACGCCTACCTACTTATCAGTTTACTGATTACTGATAAAATCTCCCCCAGAGCCATATTTCCAACTGTCTAAATAACGATGGTAAAGATATTTTTGCTTGTCGGGTAACTTTTCTAAAACAGGTTTTAAGGTGGCTGCTAAGGGATATAAACCACTATACAAAGCTAAATTAAAATAATGTCCCGTCCAATCGATAAAAGGATTGATACCCACTTGTGGAATCATCGGTAAAACTAATTGAGGATTAACCAAAGGCAAAGTTTTTGAGAGGGAAGAAAACTGCACCACATCCTGTAAAAACGGTTTTAGTACCTCATCTCCCAACTTATCCATTACCCGAAAAACTCCACTCATTAAGTCATTAATTTGATTGGGATTAGGGTTAGCAGACATCGGGACACTCATAGTTTTTTGAAATAGCCACGTTACCGATATATTCGGTTGATAGGGTTGTAAAAGGGCTAAATCTTCTCGGTTTAAAGCATTGATTTGTAAAGCTTCCTCGATGGCGAAAGTTAGCCTTTTTAAATGCCTGACCATTGCCCCAAAACCACCAAAACTGACCGGAGATTGACTACCGCTACTATCTCCCACTGCCAGAATTCTTGACCAAGGCATTTTTAAAGGACTTTGACGATAGGCAGGGAAAAAACCCGCTAGAAACCGCTGAAATTTTACTGTTTCTAAATCCACCTTTTGATACTCCGGCAGTAATCTTAAATACTCCTCCATCAAAAATTCTAAACTAAAGCGATCGGGATGGGTATCGAGATAGGTAAATAAATAAGTTGTCCGACCATCCCTAGCGGGAAATGCTTCCCAAAAGTATTGACATTGGTGCAAGATTGGGGTAAAAGAATAAATTAAATCACCAGTTTCATTACTGGGAAAACCCTGACCGCAACTACCCACCACTAAACAAACTCCATCGGGTTTTTCTCCTTTTCTTGCCTGTTTTGCAATTGCTGAAAAATGACCCATGGCATCGATTAATAAACGGGTTTTTAAAGTCATTTCTCCCGTTTTAACCATTACTCCATCTGGATGAACAATCGCCCCGCTAAACCCCGAATTTTCTAATAACTTTCCTCCCGCTTGTAAAAACTTAGTTTTTAAAGTCTCTAGCAAATAAACCGGATCAACACCGATATTTAAAATATCTCTGACCCAAAGCTCATAACCTTGATAAAATCCCACCCTAGCAGGATTATATTCCGTCGCTATCGCTTCATTTAATTCAGCTTCTGTCAATAAATCTAACTCTAAAAAACTGCTTAATTCTAAACGTGAAATATTCCACTCCTGCTCACGACCGCGCAGAATACCTCTTTCTAATAATGCCACACGCCAGCCCCTGGTTTGTAGGGCAGCCCCGATGAAAATTCCCAAAGTTCCCCCCGCAATAACTAGATCAAAATCCGTCTCTCCTAAAGATTCTTGACTTTGATTAATTACCGCAGGAATAAGCGAATTTTCTAAACGCAAAGCTTGCCAAGCTCGATCGCTGGCTCGCAATTGTTGTAAACTCTGAGGAGATACTCGATCGAGTAAAGATGCAACTAAAGACATAATCTTATATCAGTTATCAGTTATCAGTTATCGGATATGAGTTTTCAGTTATCAGTTCACTGTTTACTGATCACTAAAAAAAAGCACCATTCTAGTCGTTTCCTAACAGTAGAGACTTGCCACCTCACCATTAAGATAACTGCTCTATCCAAACGAGAAACCTATTTAGATTGGAAAAACTTTTTCCCTTCTTCAACGAGTTTATTAATATCCTTGAGAGAAACTCCGAAAATTGCTAAAACTCCCGTAAAGACTAACAAAAAACCGATAAAACTATTCCGATCATAGAGAAATAAACCCACCAAAACGATAAAATAGGGAGAGAGAATTTTACTAATATTTTCAACTACAGTAACCACCTCTGGCGGGGGAGTCTCAACAAGATTAATATCAGTTTTATCCTGATCTGGTTCGAGATTTTGCTTAATCGAAAACATCACCTCCTGTAGGTCTTTTACCTCCGGTGGGTTCGGTTCTTTCGCTGGTTTGCCAAACATTTTTAACTCCCTCGCCAATTTATCCATATCCTCTATGGTAGCCAAAAAGAGGGCAAGCCGGAAAAGCGCGAGCAATTCGAGAAATTCTCAGCGCAATTTTCCTTAACAACCCCCTCGGCCCCGGCTGCTATAATCAGAGGAACAACTCCCAAGTTCGTTAACGGTACAAAAAAACTATGAATACCAGTCCAGACCGTGTGATTATCTTCGATACCACCCTTCGAGATGGGGAACAGTCCCCGGGTGCCGCTTTAAATGTGGATGAGAAGCTAACCATAGCGCGCGCACTGGCACGACTGGGAGTTGATGTCATTGAAGCAGGTTTTCCCCACGCTAGTCCGGGGGACTTTGAAGCTGTGCAGAAAATTGCCGCCAGCGTCGGCAGCGAAGCTGATAGCCCGATTATTTGCGGATTAGCCCGCACTACCCAAAAAGATATTAAATCTGCCGCCGATGCGCTCAGACCCGCCGCCAAGCCTAGAATTCACACCTTCCTAGCCACATCGGATATCCACCTCCAATACAAACTTAAGAAGACTCGTCAGGAAGTTCTTGAGATTGTGCCGGAAATGGTGGCCTATGCTAAATCCTTCCTTAATGATGTGGAATTTTCCCCCGAAGATGCCGGCCGCAGCGATCCCGAATTCCTCTATCAAGTCCTCGAAAGAGCGATCGCCGCAGGAGCCACCACCGTTAACATTCCCGATACCGTCGGTTACACCACCCCCAGCGAATTTGGGGCTTTAATCCGGGGAATTAAGGAAAATGTCCCCAATATCGACCAAGCGATTATCTCCGTCCATGGTCACGATGATTTAGGGTTAGCGGTGGCTAATTTCCTCGAAGCAGTTAAAAATGGCGCTCGTCAGTTGGAATGTACTATTAATGGTATCGGTGAGCGCGCCGGTAATGCTTCTCTAGAAGAGTTGGTGATGGCCCTTCATGTCCGGCGCTCCTATTTTAATCCTTTCCTTGGTCGTCCAGCAGAGTCCACGGAACCTTTAACCAAGATCAACACCAAGGAAATCTATCGCACTTCTCGCCTAGTTTCTAATCTTACTGGCATGATCGTGCAACCGAATAAGGCGATCGTCGGTGCTAACGCTTTCGCACACGAGTCGGGAATCCATCAGGACGGGGTGTTAAAACATAAACTCACCTATGAGATTATGGATGCAGAATCGATCGGTTTGACCCATAATCAGATCGTCCTCGGTAAACTCTCTGGCCGCAACGCTTTTCGCTCTCGGTTACAGGAATTGGGTTTTGAGCTTTCGGAAACGGAACTTAATAACGCTTTTATCCAGTTTAAGGAAATGGCTGATCGCAAAAAGGAAATCACCGATCGCGATCTGGAAGCTATTGTTAACGATGAAATCGATACGGTTCCCGATCACTTCCGACTTGAATTAGTACAAGTGTCCTGTGGCAACAGCGCCCGGCCCACGGCCACGGTAACGATTCGCACTCCCGACGGTAGCGAGTTATCCGATGCGTCCATTGGTACAGGGCCGGTGGATGCTCTCTGCAAAGCGATCGATCGAGTGGTGAAGATTCCTAACGAATTAATCTCTTTCTCGGTGCGGGAAGTTACCGAGGGAATCGATGCTTTAGGAGAAGTGACTATCCGTCTCCGTTACGAAGGACGCACCTATTCTGCTCACGCGGCCGATACCGATATTATTGTCGCCTCCGCTCGCGCCTACGTCAGCGCCTTAAACCGTCTCCACGTGGCACTGCAGCAGAAGGAAAAAACCCCAGAAATGCTACAAGTCTAAATAGGGTTTGCTGAACAAGTTGGTCGGTGGGGTTAGGAGTCAGAATTCAGGAGACAGGAGTTAGGAGTCAGTAGCCGGTCGTCAGTAGCCGGTCGTCAGGAGACAGGAGACTATTTTTATTTATTCTCCCCACACCCCACACCCCACACCCCACACCCCACACCCCACACCCCACGTCGCTGTTGGAGAAAATCTTAAATTTGTCTCGCAAATTTCTAAAATGTTGCTAAGTTAATATTATGAGCTTGCGCTCTATTATCATGGTGCATATGTACCAAAAACAGATTCCCCTAAAAGCAATGAGGGATGAAATTTATCCGTAAGAATCCGATCAAATTAAATACAATAGCTAAGGACTAAAGGAATTAGCAAGGGCCAATAGGGATGCTGTTCCCCTTGCCATTGGGAACAGTTAACCCGTCCAATAATTCCTTTGATTGTTAGCTATCTGGTCAACACCGCAGACAAACCGGCGATCGGATTTCAGTCCTCCAGCCATTTACCCAATTTTTGCAGGAGCCAGATTATGAGTTGACCGAGCTAAAACAGCATTCCGTGTCGCTAAAATCGCATCGACACAAGAGAATTTAAGCAAAGATCTTCTCCCATTTGTTGTAATTAAAGCTACAATCGGAAAAGTCTTTCCCCGTCTCGGATTTGAGACACAAATTCGTTCAGTATCACCTAGATTGAGATTCGATCTTCTAGTTTTGCACAGAAGGAGCAAGAGGAAAACGGCATGACGCAGGCCCACAATGTACTAACCCTTACCGAGCCGCAATTGGATTTAGATTTGATTGACCTAGACGAAGACTTCGATGATGAGGATATCGAGTTAGAGCTAGAAGAAACCAGCGATAGCAACGATGGCAAAAAAACCCGCCGCCTTGCCAGCGCTCGTCGTCGTGACGCGGCCAGAAAAAAACCCTATACGGAAGATTCGATTCGGATTTATCTGCAAGAGATTGGCAGGATTCGGTTATTGAGAGCGGAGGAGGAGATCGAATTAGCGAGAAAAATCGCCGATCTACTGAAATTAGAACGCATTCGCGAAGATTTTTGCCTCTATAGCGATGCTGAATGGGGAAAACAGGTTTTCCTGTTCGAGCGCATCGAAAAAATTATCGCCGAAAAATCGGAAAAAGAACCGAAATTATCGGATATTAAGGCTTATTTAGGTAAGACGGAGCTAACGGCTCCCCTGCTGGAAGAATGGCTGGCGAAATCAAAGGAATACTTATCGGCCTTTAAGCGTCGTTTGTACCATGGTCGTCGCGCTAAGGAAAAAATGGTACAATCGAACCTGCGTTTAGTGGTTTCGATCGCCAAGAAATACATGAATCGCGGTCTTTCCTTCCAAGATTTAATTCAAGAAGGTTCCCTCGGTTTGATCCGCGCCGCCGAAAAATTCGACCACGAAAAGGGTTATAAATTCTCCACCTATGCCACTTGGTGGATTCGTCAAGCCATCACCCGGGCGATCGCCGATCAATCCCGCACCATTAGACTTCCCGTCCACCTCTACGAAACCATCTCCCGGATCAAAAAAACCACCAAGATTCTTTCTCAGGAAATGCGTCGCAAACCCACCGAGGAAGAAATCGCCACCAAGATGGAGATGACCATTGAAAAACTGCGTTTTATTGCCAAATCTGCCCAATTACCTATTTCTCTAGAGACTCCCATCGGTAAAGAAGAAGATTCCCGTTTAGGAGACTTTATCGAAGCGGATGGGGAAACCCCAGAAGATGAAGTTTCTAAAAATTTATTACGCGAGGATTTAGAAAACGTCCTCGATACCCTTAGTCCTCGCGAACGCGATGTGCTGCGTCTGCGCTACGGTTTAGATGACGGCCGGATGAAAACACTCGAAGAAATCGGCCAGATTTTCAACGTCACTCGCGAGCGCATTCGTCAAATAGAAGCCAAGGCCCTGCGGAAACTGCGTCACCCTAACCGTAATAGTATCCTCAAAGAGTACATTCGTTAATTTCCCGTCCTTAAAAAACTAGAAACTGAGTCTCCTTGAGGCTCAGTTTTATTGTTATCTACACTTTCCTCGACGGCTGCATCTCAATTTGGTCGAAATATCCATATTATATTTTGGGCGCACGCGATGCGCCACTAGCACGGATAGGTGAACTTGATTACTGCCGATTAATTCCCCCTCAACTCGATAGAAAGTCCCGTATTCCTTAGTAAGATATTCGATAGCGGGATTGACGAGGGTAAAACCAGCAGGATAACTGCTATACTATATTTATAGTTCACTGAGAGAATAGAAATGGATCACAATTGCGATGCTTGCGATTCTAAAATCGAAGATATTCCAGAGTTTATTTGTAAAAACCTCATTGTCGTAAAATCTATATGGAGAGACAGCTGTGAGGCAATTAAAGAATTAAAAGACAATGATTACAACAAACACCTGATTTTAATTATAACAGATTTAGAAGAAGAAATTTTAGAAAATCGAGAAAAATTTTCAAAAAATCAATTTGCCAAAAATTATTTTACTACACAGATTAAACAATATTTAGAAGGCACAAAAAAATCTGCTGGGGAGCCATCGGCTAAGAGTTTATGGGCAAAACCAATATCTACTCAGTTGAAATTTATTTTAGAAGCTTTAAATTCAGCATCAGATTCTAAAAAATTTGAATTAAAAGACATATTATATTTTGTTGAAATAATACAAAGAGAGATAATTTCAGTAGAAAGTCTTGAAGGTTTACTTAATTTACTTATTACAGAAATCCTCAAAGAAGAAATGAATCTAGAGGAATTAAAATTTATCGTTAACACTATTATAATAATGTTTATTGAGCGAGGATACTATGTTAAAACTATAGAAAATTTATTACCTAAACAATTATCTTTGTTTCAAGATCATTGGAACCTTATAAGTACAAGTACAGATGGATTGTATTTATACCGTGCACTCATATATGAATCACCCAAATATAACGAGGAAGTTTATTCTGAAAACGAAGACTATAAAATTGCCCTCAAGCAATATTATGACTCTTTGGGGCTTAAAGATAGGATTTTTCTGATGAAAAAAATTTATGTCGAACCACCTAAAAAGTATAAGGTTATTTTTAAACTTTCTAATTTTGCTCTAGCCAATTCTCAATCATTAAAAATAGGTAACGTTTATTTTTATATTCCGCAAATTCATGGAAAAATAACAATTCAAGACGACAGATACAGATACAGAGATGAAAGTTCTAATCTTGTTCAGTTTGAAAAAAGAATACAGGAATTTGAAGTGATGTCCGAGAGTATTTATTATGTTGCTGTTGACATCGAAGGAAATGATTTTTATTCAATGAAGGATCAAGCGGATCAAGCGATAAGAACAGTAGAGATGGCTGTGTATGTCTTCCTAAAAAAGGATACTCTCATGAAAAAGACAAATAACAACGAAATACAAATAATATCAAATAATTACATTATCTGTAACGATCTAGGTGAGGGTGCTTTTTTTGAGCATTCTTATATATCGAATAAAGGATTTGATAGTCCTAATAATATTTATACTGACAGAATTGGTCATTGGCTTTCTTCTAAAAACTCACTTAATAAAAGCGTTGAAACATGGTTAAATGCCTTTAAACAATATCGTAAATCTGTTGAGTCAGTACAAAGTTCCGACGTGCTTCTATATTCTTGGTATTCCCTTGAGCCTTTTATCAATAAATCGGAAAAAATTACTGTGAGGCTTCCGAGGGAATTTGATAAATCTGTTTTTGAAGAATGGTACAATGCGGACAATATTTCAGTCCTACAATTATTGCTCGCTATTGTTACCATTAAATCCCATCTTTTTGATCTCCTAATTACTTTTGCGGATAATTTAGCGAGAAAAGGCTTTCTATGGGATAGATTCTCAGTATCTGATGAAATTTTAAATATATTTTTTATTAGTAAAAAAGATAACGGATGTATTGAGATGAACCTAATTAAGTTTGTTGAAAACTTTCAATTAATTTTTGATGATTTTGAGCAGAAAAATAGTCAATTCGATAAATATATAAGTGAGATTCGTGGTCATTTTATTGATCACACAACTTGCTTGAATAAAATAAAACAAGCAATAATCGATGTCAAAAATGATGTGTATAATATCTATCGCATTAGAAATATGCTAGTTCATAGTAGTAACACAAAAAGTAAGCTTTTAGAATATTATTCAAAAAGAAATAAGGAATACAGCTTAAGACTTATTTTAGAAATCAGAAAATATTTATTTAAAACCGAGAGTGATACTGAAATACAGCCGATAAATACTTATTTTACAAGGACGATAATTGATGCTAACGTCGCATTTGAAGCAGTAGTCAATAATGATATGGATAAATTCAGAAAATGGATAATACAATAGGAAATTCTACGACAAGTAGCCGCAAAAATTGATAATATCGAGGGTAGAACTGAAAAAAGCAATTTAGCCGCCGCTACAGCAATTCTGGCGGGTTTAGTATTAAGTAAGGAAATCATCGGAAGCTTATTAAGAGAAGAAATTATGCGCGAATCAGTCATTTATCAGGATATCCGGGAAAGTGGAAAAGCACAAGGAAGAGAGGAAGGAAGAGAGGAAGGAAGACGAGAAGAAGCGGTTTCTTTGATTCTACGGCTACTTAACCGTCGTTTAGGTGAAATATCCTCGACTTTAAGCCAACAAATCCAAGAACTATCTCTAGAACAATTAGAAACTTTAGGAGAAGCGCTGCTCGATTTTACCAGCTTGACAGATCTGACCACTTGGTTATTGGAGATAGAAACTTAAATCCCCAGAAGATGTCTGCTCGTCCTGCGTTAAATTTTTAAATACTGGCTTTTTTCCTGTATTGATTTAACCATGGCTACCAGCGATATTCCCGATTCTACTCACTCATCCCCAAAACCCCTGCCAAAACTGGGACTTTTCACCATGTTTCGCTTAGGACTCTTTCAAATGGGACTAGGTAAGCTAAACGGCTTTTACTTCGGATCACCGATATAGACTCCAAAAGGGTTATAGCTATTGGATCATGCAGGTTAAGCGCCGTTTAGCTTATTATGTCCCTGCTGACTTTGGGGGTTCTCAATCGGATTATGATCGATGAGTTAAAAGCCCCGATGGGTTACGCTACCGCTAACCCATCCTACAAATGATTGTGCCTCCCTACTTAAATATCTCATTGATTAGAATCAAGAAATGTATGATAATGTCTGTAAATTTCTCGCCGAAAATTATAGTCGTGACTTCGCCCAATGGTTATTAGGAGAACCTCTCTCCTTCACCCAATTGAGTCCCTCGGAACTGTCTCTAGAACCGATTCGGGCTGATGCCCTGATTTTGTTAGAATCAGATCAGATAATTCTTCATCTCGAATTCCAGACCGATCCTGACCCAAAAATGTCCTTTCGGATGTTAGATTATCGCACTAGAGTCTATCGTCGCTTCCCCAAAAAAACCATGCGACAAGTGGTAATTTACCTGAAAGAAACCTCATCACCTTTGGTGCAGGAAAACGCTTTTATCCTTCCCAATACCCGTCATGAATACGAAGTGCTTCGTCTTTGGGAAATTCCAGCCGAGAAAATGTTAGGATTATCAGGATTGTTACCCTTGGCCAATCTAGGAAAAACCCCTAATCGTCCCGAAATTCTACGACAAGTAGCCGCAAAAATTGATAATATCGAGGGTAGAACTGAAAAAAGCAATTTAGCCGCCGCTACAGCAATTCTGGCGGGGTTAGTATTAAGTAAGGAAATCATCGGAAGTTTATTAAGGGAAGAAATTATGCGCGAATCAGTTATTTATCAGGATATCCGGGAAAGTGGAAAAGCACAAGGAAGAGAGGAAGGAAGACGAGAAGAAGCGGTTTCTTTGATTCTACGGCTACTTAACCGTCGTTTAGGTGAAATATCCTCGACTTTAAGCCAACAAATCCGAGAACTATCTCTAGAACAATTAGAAACTTTAGGAGAAGCGCTGCTCGATTTTACCAGCTTGACAGATCTGACCACTTGGTTATTGGAGATAGAAATTTAAATCCCCAGAAGATGTCTGCTCGTCCTGCGTTAAATTTTTAAATACCGGCTTTTTTCCCGTATTGATTTAACTATGGCTACCAGCGATATTCCCGATTCTACTCACTCATCCCCAAAACCCCTGCCAAAACTGGGACTTTTCACCATGTTTCGCTTAGGACTCTTTCAAATGGGACTAGGTATTATGTCTCTGCTGACTTTGGGGGTTCTCAATCGGATTATGATCGATGAGTTAAAAGTTTTACCCTTTCTCGCCGCAGCTGCGATCGCTATGCACCAGTTTGTTAGTCCAGCACGCATCTGGTTTGGGCAAAGATCCGACGGTAAAACTATTTTCGGTCATCATCGCAGCGGTTATGTCTGGATTGGGGCGGCAGTTTTTACCGCTTTAGCTTTTATTGCTTTGCAGGTAGTCTGGCAATTGGGACTTAGTATTCAAACTTCGGGATGGAATACCATTTCCTACGCCTGGATTGCCCTCTTAGCCCTAATTTTCGCCCTCTACGGACTAGCTTTAAGTGCCAGTTCCACCCCTTTTGCTGCCCTCTTGGTGGATGTGTCCGATGAAGATAATCGATCGCAATTAGTTGGTATAGTGTGGTCAATGCTGATGGTGGGAATCGTCGTCGGGGCGATCGTTAGTTCTCGTTTGCTGGATACTCCCAATATCTGCGGTACAAATATTTTGACCTATGATCCGACTCAATCAGCCCCTATAGCCAATATTCCGCAACTACAGGCGAATATTAACCCCGTGTTCACGATTATGCCCGCTATCGTTTTCGGTCTCTGTATTTTAGCGACTTTTGGCGTAGAAAAAAAATATTCTCGTTTTAGTAGTCGGTCCACTCTTGTGCAAAGAGAGGATCAAATTACCTTTAAGGATGCGTTACAGGTTCTCACCGCTAGTCGGCAAACCGGTTTATTTTTCACTTTCCTGCTGATGATGACTTTGAGTTTATTTATGCAGGATGCAATTATGGAACCCTTTGGCGGCGAGGTTTTTGGGATGTGTATCGCCCAAACCACCCAATTAAACGCTTTTTGGGGAACCGGAACCCTTTTTGGTATTGCCGCCACGGGATTTATGCTCATTCCCCGCGTCGGTAAACAAAAAACCACTAAATATGGCTGTATTTTTGCAACAATTTGTTTTATTCTCTTGATTTTTGCCGGCTTTTCTGCTAATCAAAGTTTATTAAAATCAAGCTTGCTCTTTTTCGGTTTAGCTTCGGGAATGATTACCGCCGGGGCTACCAGTTTAATGTTAGATTTAACCGCTGCCGAAACCGCGGGAACTTTTATCGGCGCTTGGGGATTATCACAAGCGATCGCACGGGGATTAGCCACGGTTTTAGGGGGTACGATTTTAAATATCGGTAAAGTTGTCTTTTCTAGTCCGGTTTTAGCCTATGGCTTAGTTTTCCTCGTGCAAGCATTGGGAATGATCCTAGCAGTTTGGTTATTAAGTCGCGTCGATGTCAAGGAATTTAAGGAAAATGCCCGAGCAGCGATCGCAACGGTAATGAAAGGAGAGATCGACTAGCAAAAGCAAGCAAAAGTGAGATAACAGGAGAATTAGCCCGATCGGGGGAAGTTGATTAGCAGCTTTTTTCCTATCCTAAAAGTAGAGAAGAAAACGAAAGAGGAGGCTAAAACGATGAAAAGGACTTTAATGATTGCCCTAGGTTCCCTAGCCTCCTTACTGCTGATTAACCCCGTCGGTGCGGAAAATCCCCGACAGGTGCAACAATTATTGAATACGCGGGAATGTCCGGGCTGTGATCTCCGCGGTGCCGATTTAAGAGGGGCGCATCTAATCGGTGCTGATTTGAGAAAAGCGAATTTACAGGGAGCTAATCTGGAAGAAGCTAACTTAGAGGGCGCAGATTTGACGGATGCTAACCTGGAAGGCGCAAATTTAACCGCAGCTTTTCTGACTAATGCCAGTTTCAATCAAGCTGATCTCGATGGAGTCAATTTCACCAGCGCCGTGATTTATGATGCCGATGTGACAGGTGCATCGATGGAGAGAATTAACTTGACAAATGCTCAGATTTATGGCACTGGCATCGCTGTCGGTGGTGGCAATCCCTAGATAGGGCGGGCTGAATGAATCTAAAAACCTGGCGTTGTCAAATTGAAAGATGCTCCGAATCAGCACCGGAACTGAAATTACTTTGATAGGAAAGATTACATGGCATCTTGACAATTAGTGTTTAATGAACGAATAGTGCCGATAGTTGGGCTTAAGTGGGGAACAAGAGTCGCTCGATTTAGCAGTGGAATTAGCCCTACAATCGGCGTAGGGCTAATTCATGAATTAGCCCTACAATCGGCGTTGTCAAATGGAAAGATGCTCCGAATCAGCACCGGAGCATTGCATCTTTCCTCTTCTGATCTGACAACGCCGAAAACCTTGTGGGGTGCGACTTTTAGACTTTTTTTATTAACGATCGCTTTTGATAATTTCCCCGATTGACTCTCATCGGGATTTTGGGACATCCGGCGCGAGAATCATCAATTGTCCCTCCTTATCCTCGCGAATGGCTAGAATCGCCGGACGTTCATTTTCTGCCGACTGAGGAGATAACCCGCGAAAAACATAGATCCAATTGTTATTTTGGATTAATAACCGCCAAACTCGCGGGGGATTGACTTTACTATCATTCGTTTCTTTTCCCCGCAGCTCTTCGAGTAATTTGGTCTCACCGATAATTCGATAACCCTTAAAAGAAGGATCGGTAAAAACATCATCAGGATTGCGACCGATCGCTATCTGTTTTTCTGGTAAAACTAAAGTGATAACTGGTAAGGTAGAACTATCATTAATTGCATCGCGACGGGCATCGATCGATCCCTGAATTCGAGCTAACCAAAAAAGAATAATTAATAGCCAAATAACAGCGATCAAATCTTTTCGGAGAGATTCGGGAATTCCCCGGACTAATAAACCTAGAGGGTGAAATTTTTGATGAAATTTACGTTTAGATTGACTGACAATTGAATAGGATGGCAGGGGAGACAAAATCCAGAGGGTAAATTGAATCGCAAAGGCAACGGCAACCAGTGCCAGAAACGTTCGCAGAAACGCCCCGAAATCGCCACAGAAGACCTGTATCGGCACGAAAAGGAAGGAACGCAAGGGCAAGTCCAGACGGTTAATCTCAAGGCTAAACCAGCCGAAATAGGCCCACCGATAAATCCATCCCGTAAAATAGAGAAAAATCCCCAGCAAACCGAGAAGACTGGCGAAGGTTCCTAGTATCTGTGTTCCGGGAGGGGGAGAATTCGGAGCGCTCACGGCAAAATGTCCCTGATTGGCGTTTTCGATCGCTATCCTACTCGATCGACCGGGTTCTATCGCCAGTTCTTTGTATTTTATCAAGGAGAATAACCCATGTCGATCGACGATCCCCGACAAGTTCGTTTTTTAATTGAGAAAATGGAAGCGAGTTTACCAATCCCTGTGCGTGCAACTCCCGAAACGTTAAAACTAGCCGAAACAAAAGGCGAGCGATACAAACCCGATCACCAGTTTTCGATCGATAAAATTTTCTACACTGGAGACGAGGGGGGAATTATTTGTTCCCTAAAAAATGAATTGGGAAAACAAACGGGTCTTATATGTTCTTTAACCCATCTACGCATCGATAACGATCATCCGTTAGCGGCGGATATTCAATCCTACCAGAAAAAGCGATCGATGCGGATCGCACTACAGGATGGCAAAACTGGAAAAGCCCTCCGTATTGCCAAACAAAACCGCCCGAACAAAGGTTTCGGAAAGTAAAAATATATTGACAAAAACCGCAGGTTGGGTTAGGAGTAGCGCTAACCCACCGAATCGAATTATATTCGGGGAATAGGAATTTGATTAGTTGTCTCCCTGGGATGTTATTCCTACGCAGGTTCCCTACAATGGTAGGTCGTTAGATTAGAAAAGTCCTAACATTTTGGACGGATTATCGGCTATTTTTCTTTTTTTGCCTTTTTACTCCGCCGAGAAGACCGAGCGAACCCAAGAGAACGATTCCGGGCAAGGTAGAGGATTCGGGAACCGGTTGGAAATCGAGGCTAAAGGTTCCCGATGGTAATAGCGGGGTACGACCGTTTGCGGTATTCGTATCCACGAAGCGAAAGGTAGCGGAATAGGTTCCTAACGGCGCATTCCCATCTGTTGAAAACACGGGAGTGAAAGCGAACCAATCTCCTTGCCCGATAACATAAGTATCGTTGACCGCGTTAAACAAATTTATTCCCGAAGCGTCCGTTACCGTCAAACCGGGCGTGATATCGATTAATTGTAGGGCGATCGTCGCCTCGTCTCCCAACAAGTCCTTCCAGCGACCGTTTCCCGTATTATAAATTGCGTTCACGTAAGGATCGGCGAGATCGTCGGTTAAATGGGCGACCGGACGTATTTTCAAATCCGAATACATCTGAGCGTCCGTTTTCTGGCTAATATTCTTTCCCGCAAAAACGCCGCTACCCGGAAACAGGGGGATCGGGGGTAGGTCGAACCGTGTTTCGGGCAATCGGTTATTGGTACTGGTCTCTACCACTGTCGGATTCGTTGCCTCCCCCGTGTAACTATAAATACCGATGGCGTGGAAATGACTGATCTCGACGGGTTCATGTTGATGTGGGAACAGAAGCGATAGTCTCCCGTAGTTCGGATTGGCCAGAGCTTTATAAGTCCCGCCGGCTAGAGTCGGGAGTCCGTCTATCCCGACCATAATATGATGATGACTACTATGGGATTGGGCGAGGCTCGCGGTCGAACCAAGAAAGACGGCGGAAATCGAGACGAAAAAGGCATTTAAAACCTTATTAGTCAAAATAAACATATATTTTGTCATAGATTTTGTTCTGCCCATTGTAATAAAGATTTTTCTGGAATTCAACAGACAGCGTGTCGTAGACAGGTGTCGCGTCTCTCCATAACCGCATGAGTATCTAAAACTGCTTTTAACACTTAAATATCCTCTGCCGTAAAATCTCCCCACGCTTCTCGTCGGGTTTTATCGATATCTTCAGCCGAGGGAGCCTGTCCTAAATCGGCGCATATACCCCATAAAGAGGGACGGGGTTGATTAACTTCTGCCGATTCCGATGCCATTTCTGCGGTAATTTTTTCGATCAGTTGCCGTTTCTCGATTGCGGATAATTTTTCCGTCCACCGCATTAGCTCTTGTAGAGTCATATTTCTATCGTCCACCGCATAAAGGAGTAGCTTTATAAGTTTTAACATAAGGAGAAGATAAAGCGCTTCCCCTTTGACAATCCCGACGCTAAAATATGGAAAAAACCCTCTAGAAAAAACCCTAGGTTGGGTTACTGTTACTCCTAACCCACCGCATCCAAGATTGAAAACAGAACCAACTAAATCCCGATCATTCAGGCAAGGTAAAGATGAAAAAACTCTACCCAATAATAACCGCAACTAGCCTAGTTTTTATCGCCTCTCTTGCTGGCTATCATCTACCAGCCACCGGCGATCGATCTCCCGTCAAGAAAATCCCCGTATTCATACCAGATGATACGAAAGTATCTTTAAAAAATGGCACTTCTCTATCTGGGAGATTAATCAAGTTCGATTCCCAAGCAAAAACGATCGCTTTAGGGAGAGATTCAAAAACAAAAGAAGTGGCAATGAAAGAGATCAAACAGATAGAGTTTCAAGGGAAGGTTATTATCAAAAGCGGAAGGCTTGTTATTCGTGGGGAAGGGGGATCAAGCAATCAAAACCAGAATAGACAACGCTGGCAGGAACCCCTACAGAACTTCAAAATTATTGATGTTAATCAAGGAAAAGCGGAAGTAACTATAACCTCGCTAGATCCTCTAGAAATAAGAGGTATCGAGGGGGTGGCGAGTAAGAGTTCCTACGTTGTCGAGGAAATTAAATTTAACCCCTCGGACAAAATTGAGATTCAAGTAAACCCGCATTAAAATTCACCAAGGAGAGGTCAATTATTTAGGTAATTAAGGAAGACTTTAAATGGGAAAATTGGCTGATGTATTGTTCGATCATTTTTGGTGATATTGGATCGTTTAATGTCGGGTTAGCGAGGTAAAAAATGATGTCATTGATGAGATTTTCCTCATCTGTTTTATATGCGATATCTTCTCTGCATTCGATGGCATCAGCCCAGTTTTCTAAGTCGGGGGCAGATAGAGCGTTATTAAGATAGCGATCGAGAATATCGATCAGATGCTCTTTTTTTAGGGTGATAATTGCTTCGCTACTGTCCCAAGGAAAGGTTTTTAGGATAGGGAGGATAGTTGATAGGGGTTGGTCAAAGTTGACTAGGGCGTTGAGGTATTCTTGTCTAGTTTTCATGGGTATTTTTGTTTGATGTGAACAATATAAGTAGCTGGTTATAATTAAATTAAAAATGGATTTTAGGTTCGATCCCCCCTGCCCCCCTTGATAAGGGGGGTGCCGGTCCCCCCTGCTCCCCTTGATAAGGGGGGTTTCTGATAATTTTTAACGCCTACCTACTTAGTAATTATAATCTTTTAGTAACTGTCCATTTTGAACGCCGATTAAAGGGGAAACTATGAAAATAGACTATGATCGAGCCGCTAATGCTGCTTATATTCGTCGTTTTGAGGGAAAGGTTATTGATTCTGAGGAACTAGCGCCGGGGATTATCTATGATTACGATGAGACGGATAGGATTGTAGGGATTGAGATTTTAGCAGTCAAACAGAGAACGGCCGAACAATTCAAAAATATTGATTTTCCGTTGGAAGAGAGTGAAAAACAAGAGATTAGACAATGGTTCGGAAAGTTAATACTAAATTGTTAAGTGATGTGAGAAATTCAGGAAATATGGGAGGTGCTATAATTGATATATTTACTCAGTCAAAAAACGATGATTAAGTTAAAAGTCACAACGGTAGGGAACTCTATGGGGGTGATTTTCCCGAAAGAGTTGGTGGAGAAGCTGCGCCTTAGTAAAGGCGATATGCTCTACGTCTTGGAAACGCCGAATGGCTTTGAGCTTACACCCTACGACCCCGAATTTGTCCAGCAAATGGAAGTGGCGGAGGAAGTGATGCGCGAAGACTGGAATGTTTTGAGAAAGCTGGCAACTTAGGCTCATGAACCAGCTAATCTGGATAGCTGATGGGGTAGCTCTCGCGATTCATCACCGCCAAATAGCCGAGCATGGTGGATTAGAGGGTATTCGAGATGAGGGGTTGCTAGAAAGCGCACTTTCCCGACCGCAAAATCTTCTGGCTTATTCTGAGTCGCCTCCTGACATGGCTTCTTTGGCAGCAGCCTACGCTTATGGGATTGTCAAGAATCATCCTTTTGTAGATGGGAATAAGAGAACGGCCTATGTAGTGACGAGGACTTTTCTCAGGCTCAATGGCTACGATCTTCAAGCTTCTAGTCAAGAAAAATACCAGATATGGATCGATCTTGCTGTTGGTAAGCTTTCAGAGGAAGAATTAGCTGATTGGATTAGGAAACGTTTATTAAAGATTCCTCTAATGTCGGGTTAGCGAGGGGAAAAATCATGTCATTGATCAGATCTTCGTACTTAAATAGGACTGTTATCGCATTAAATTTAACAAGGGAGTTGAATATGATTACCTTTGAAAACGCGCTGGAGTTGGTTAGTCAATTACCAAGGGAACAGCAAGAGATGTTAATCGAGTCAGGGGAGAATATCAGGAATTGAGAGCTTGTTCCTGTAGTTATGATTGCCGCATCATTTTCTATTTAGAACGAGACGAAAAAACTTAAACAGATAGGATAGTTTTGATTAACATTGGAACTCATGATGAGGTGTATTAACTAATAACTGATAGCGGAAATAACTATGAATCCCAAATTTTACGCCTTACTTACCCTTTCCCTAGTGGCTACCGTCACCCTACCAGTTGTTAACGGGAAACTCTCCTCTCTCGTCCCTGCGGTAATAGCGCAAAATACGGATGCGAGGAAAGCCGAAGCGGATCAACTTTTGCAATTATGTCGCCAGAATCTTGATAATAATCAAGTAAAATTGGCGATTCAATCCTGTCAACAGGCGGTGATAGCCTACCGGCAAATTAAAGACCTTTCAGGGGAAGCTAAATCTACCGTTAATTTAGGCAATGCCTATTTTAACGACGGTCAATACCGTCAAGCTATTTCTGTTTTAGAAAATGCGGTTAAAATAGCACAAGAGTCAAAAGAACGTCGTCTAGAAGCCCTCGCCTTTTTAAATCTCGGTGGGGCTTACTATGAGTTAGGAGAATTTAAGGAGAGCATAGAATTTTTTCAGCAGACTTTAATAATCGCAAAAGAAATTAAGGATGCTGATTTAGAAAAAAGTGCTGAAAAACTCTTAGTATTAATGGAAGCAGAAAAACAGCGAAAAGAAGCGGATAGGCTTTTACAGCAAGGCGTTCAACAATATGAAATAAGTCAGTTTCGAGAAGCCTTGCAATCGTGGGAAAAAGCCTTACAAATTTATCAAGAAATCAAAAATCGCCAAGGAGAAGCCGCTTCTTTAGACAATTTAGGAAGTGCTTATCTTTCCCTCGGACAATATCAAAAAGCGATCGATCTCCACCAAAAGTCTTTAGTCATTAACAGAGAGATAGTTAATCGCCAAGGAGAAGCCAGGGCTTTAAACAATTTAGGAAACGTTTACCAATCCCTCGGACAGTATCAGAAAGCGATCCAGTTCTATCAACAGTCTTTAGGCATCGCGAGGGATGTTGACTTTCGCCAGGAGGAAGCCGCTTCTTTAGGCAATTTAGGAAACGCTTACCAATCGCGTGGAGAGTATCAAACAGCGATCAATTACCACCAGCAGTCTTTAGCCATCACGAGGGAGTTAGATGATCGTTCTGGGGAAGCCAAGGCTTTAAACAATTTAGGAGTTGATTACCGCTTACTAGGACAGTACCAAAAAGCTATCAATTACCACCAGCAGTCTTTAGAAATCGCTGAGAAAATCGGCGATCTAAAAGTGCAAGCCGATTCTTTAGGCAATTTAGGAAACGTTTACCAATCCCTCGGACAATACCAAAAAGCGATCGATTACCACCAGCAGTCTTTAGAAATCGCTGAGAAAATCGGCGATCAAGGAAGTAAAGCCAGATCTTTAGGCAATTTAGGAAACGCTTACCAATCGCGTGGAGAGTATCAAAAAGCGATCGATCTCTACGAAAAGTCTTTAGTCATCACGAGGGACATAGGCCTTCGGCAAGAGGAAGGGTCTTTTTTAAACAATTTAGGAGTTGCTCACTACTTCCTCGGAGAGTACGAAAAAGCGATCGATTACCTTAAACAGACTTTAGACATTGCGAAGAAAATAGGCGATCTAAAAGGGGAAGCCGATTCTTTAGGCAATTTAGGAAGTGCTTATCTTTCCCTCGGACAGTATCAAAAGGCGATCGATTACCATCAAGAGAATCGAGCCATAGCGAGGAAAATCGGCGATCTACAAGGGGAAGCTAATTCTTTAAATAATTTAGGAGTTGCTTATCAAAAGATAAATCAACCCGCAGAAGCGATCAAGAATTTGGAAGAGTCCCTCAACATTATCCTCAAGATACGGGGAGATATTTCGAGGGAAAATATTGCAGGTCAAAATCGAAAATCGTTTTTAGCCTCTAACGAGAAAACCGTCATCACCCTCGCCACAATCCTCATCCAGCAAAACCAACCAGAAAAAGCCTTTCAATGGCTTAACCTCGCCACTACCGCCGATCTCGCCGATTACAATCGCCTGATCGATGCCAAAGTTGCTGATCCCGATGCACAAAAAGCACTTGATAACTGGAACACCGACAATCAACAACTCGAAGGAATGCGCCGACAACTACAGGATAAATACTCGGAAGAACTAGCAAAAGATATCCGACAATTCGAGGAGAAAGTGTATAAAAATGCGGAAACTATCGGACAGAAATATCCTGAAATTGCTGAACTTTTTGAAAGTAAACCCACTGACATCGCCCAACTCCAGAAAAATATCGCTCCTGATACCCTCGTTATTCAACCCGTTCCCCTCCGCGATGAAGTCGCCCTATTTCTCGTTACCAGAGAAAAATTAATCGTTATTCAGAGCGATGCAAAACGCAATGAATTGAATAAACTCGTCAGCGAATACCGTACCCAATTAGCCGACTATCAAAATGCCGACTACTTCGTTACCGGTAGTAAATTATACGAGATTTTAATCCGTCCCATCGAGTCCCAAATTGCCACCAGTTCCCGAAAAAATATCGCCATCATCGCTACCGGACAACTGCGATATATTCCCTTTGAAACTCTCTATGATAAGAAAAATGACCAAGTTCTCCTAGAAAAATATCCGATTTATTATTTAACTCGCATCTCCACATCTACTCCTCCCGCGACCGAAAGAAAACCCTTACAAGGTCTAGCATTTGCTAACCCTAAACCTACCCAAGAAGAACTTAAAGGCACAGAAATAGAAGCAGATAATATCAGCAAAATCTTTCCGGGAAGTGAAAAATATCTCGGTACAAACGCAACCTTAGATATATTCAAAAAACAAGCCTTTCGGTTCTCGATTTTACACTTAGGAACTCATGGATGCTTTAATCTTGCTGGCTGTCCTAATTTGGATATGCAAGCTAATACTATTCTTTTCGCCAATAATCAACAATATAACATCGCTGATGCCGCATTATTAGGCTTAAAAAATACCGAATTAATCACCCTGAGTGCCTGTCAAACCGCCAAGGAAGCCAACGCAGACGGCCAGGAAATTTCAGGACTTGCTTACGTCTTAGAAAGAGCCGGTGCTAAATCAGTAATTGCCAGTCTTTGGAGTGCTGAAGATAATACCAGTGCGGAAATTATGACCCAATTTTATCAAAATCTCAAGAATGGCATGACTAAAAGTGAAGCCATGCAAAAGGCCAAATTGAGTCAAATTAAAAGCCATCCTTTCTTTTGGTCGCCCTTTATTTTGATTGGGGCTGCTAATTAGGGTTTGCTGAAAAAGTACGGGCGAAGCATTCGGATAGAAAATCTACGGTTTCACCGATAGGTTATTGCCCGAATGCTTCGCCCCTACAGGACACGGGCCGATGAAGACGCAAGGTTTTGAACGACGATTCTCTCAAAATCTTGCACCTGTTTCGCCAGAAAAGCCACAAAACCCTTACCTTGCCTACATTTCACATTTATTCAGCAAACCCTAATTAAGCAGCCGATAAGAACTATAGATCGCATTCTTGATAATAATGAACGCGCACTCATGCCTGTGGCTTAAATTCACTAAACAGAACGAGACTGACGATAGTTTTCCAGGGGAAGGCTTTACCCTTGCAATTATCCTCACATACTTCTATAATTTTGGCACAGACATCTATTAGGAGATCGATGAACTATGACTGCTCAAGTCATGACTCCAGTACCAATGATTGAACCCTCTTCTTGGCTTCGCGCTGGAATTACTGTTGAAAAAGTTGAGGGTGTCAATCTGATTAAATTTACTGACGAATTGCATACTCGTCTGGAAGAACTACTAGAAAAGCGGAAAGCTCAACTGTTAACTGCTGCAGAAGAAGCTGAATATGCAGGAATTGCCGAATTAGAACGAATTTTAACTTTCATTAACGCTAAATTGATCGCCAATCGTGACAATTAATGAACCTACTCGGCAATTAGTTCGGCGAAGAGCAAATTACTTGTGCGAATATTGTCATTCTCCAGAACAGTCCAGTTCAGATATATTTACAATCGATCATCTGCTTCCCAGATCCTTGGGCGGTTCCGATGCCCCTGATAACTTGGCTTTGGCTTGTCGCCGTTGCAATGAGCGCCGCTATAATTTTACCACTGGAATTGATCCTCAGACTGGAGAAGAAGTTGCTATATTTAATCCTCGTTTGCAGTTGTGGAACGATCACTTTATTTGGATAAATAGGGGATTGATAATTATTGGAACAACGCCTACAGGTAGGGCAACTTGTGTGCGGCTAGATTTAAATGATCAGTTTCACAATCAAGGATTCATCCAGGAATCTAGGCAGTTATGGATAAAAGGAGGTTGGCATCCTCCCCAAGAAGATCTTTGCTTAAAATAGGCGCAATCGCTGGCAATTTAAGTCTAGATTCCCCTCGGTGCTTGTCAAACCGCCAAGGAAGCCAACGCGGACGGCAGAGAAATATCGGGACTGGCTTATGTCTTAGAAAGAGCCAGTGCTAAATCAGTAATTGCCAGTCTTTGGAATGCTGAAGACGAAACCAGTGCGGAAATTATGACGCAATTTTATCAAAATCTCAAGAATGGCATGACCAAAAGTGAAGCCATGCGACAGGCCAAACTGAGTCAAATTAAAAGCCATCCTTATTATTGGTCGCCCTTTATTTTGATTGGGGCTGCTAATTAGGTAGGCGTTAAAAATTATCAGACACCCCCCTTATCAAGGGGGGATTAAGGGGGGATCGGCACCCCCCTTATCAAGGGGGGATTAAGGGGGGATCGGCACCCCCCTTATCAAGGGGAAACTAAGGGGGGATCGGCACCCCCCTTATCAAGGGGGGACTAAGGGGGGATCGAACCTAAAATCCATTTTTAATTTAATTATAACCAGCTACTTAATTAAGCAGCCGATAAGAATTCTCGATCGCTTAAAATCGAGATTATTTCCTAACTTTTAACTCCCGACATCTGCCGCATTTCTAGATACACCAGCAAAGCGTTAACATCTGCGGGATTAACTCCGCCAATTCGCGAGGCTTGGCCGATGGTGGCGGGTTTAATTTTTGTTAATTTTTCCCGGGATTCCATTGACAAAGTTTCAATTTTCATGTAGTCAATATCGGGGGATAAATGACGGTTACTGTGGCGACTAATTTGGTCGATTTGATTTTGTTGTCGTTTCAAATAACCGGAGTATTTAATATCAATTTCTACCCCTTCTCTTTCGGCTAAATTTAAATCGGGATTACCTAAACCATAGCGATAGAGATCGAGATAATGCAAGCTAGGACGACGCAGTAAATCCGCTAAAGAGAGAGAACCTTTAATTTTTTGTTCCGTATCCTGCACGATTTGAATTGCCACGGCATCGCGTTCTTTAATTCTAGTTTCGTGTAGGCGTTCTTTTTCAGCGATAATATTAGCTTGTTTAGTTTGAAATAATTGCCAACGCCGGTCATCAATTAAGCCAATTTCTCGCCCTAAAGGTGTTAATCTTTGATCGGCATTATCCGATCGCAATACTAAGCGATATTCGGAACGACTGGTTAACATTCGATAGGGTTCCCGCAGATCCTTAGTACACAAATCATCGACCAAAGTTCCTAGATAACTTTCCTCCCGGGGAAAAACAATTAACTCTTTTCCTAAAGCAAACCGCGCCGCATTAATCCCCGCCACCAGTCCCTGGGCTGCCGCTTCTTCATAACCGGTTGTCCCGTTAATTTGTCCCGCACAAAATAACCCCTCAATCTTCTTCGTCATCAGGGTTGGATAACACTGAGTTGCTGGTAAATAATCGTATTCCACTGCATAGGCAGCCCGCAACATCACACAGTTTTCTAAACCGGGTAAAGTCCGCAGCATTGCTAATTGAACATTTTCCGGCAGTCCCGTTGAAAAGCCTTGGATATAAAGTTCGGGAATATCGCGCCCTTCCGGTTCGATAAAAATTTGATGACTTTCTTTATCGGCAAAACGGACGATTTTATCCTCAATACTGGGGCAATAACGCGGTCCTTTGGAGTCAATAAAACCGCCATAAATGGGGGATAAATGTAAATTATCTCTGATTAATTGATGAGTTGCCGCCGTGGTGCGGGTGAGATGACAGTTCATTTGTTCTCGTTCGATCCACACCTCTGGATCAAAACTAAACCAACGTACCTCGTCATCGGGCGGTTGCGGTTCCATACGGGAGTAATCCACCGAACGCTTATCCACACGGGCAGGAGTGCCAGTTTTTAGGCGATCGGTCTCGAATCCGAGACGATTTAGGGTTTCTGTTAAACCCACCGCCGCAAATTCGCCCGCGCGTCCAGCGGCCATAGACTTGCCGCCGATCCAGATTTTGCCGCCTAAAAAAGTGCCAGTGGTTAAAATGACGGCTTTAGCGGCGAAACAAGTGCCGAAATAGGTTTCTACCCCTAAAACTTGCTCATTTGCCCCTAAAATCAGGTCTGTGGCCATGCCTTCCCGAATAACCAGATTGGCTTGGGTTTCGACGATACCTTTCATCACCGCCGCGTATTCCCGTTTATCGGTTTGGGCCCGTAGGGCCCAGACTGCCGGCCCGCGAGAGGCATTAAGAACCCGTTTTTGCAGATAGGTGCGGTCGGCCATTTTGCCAATTTCGCCGCCCAAAGCGTCCACTTCATGGGTTAATTGGGATTTAGCCGGACCACCGACGGCGGGGTTACAGGGTTGCCAAGCGATTTTATCGAGATTAAGGGTGAGGAGAAGGGTACGACAACCGAGACGGGCGCAAGCTAGGGCCGCTTCACAGCCGGAATGGCCCGCCCCGACGACGATGACATCAAATTCATCTTGAAAGTCTGCGGCTGAGGAGAAAGTCATACTCGATCGAGGGGAAAATTAATTAATCAGGTTAATATTCTAGCAATTTTTCTGAGTTTTCCCCCCAATATAATACAAGAATACTAACTAAGTCATTGACTAACACCAAAGCGATCGCATAAATCTAAAAACAATCTATATAATTCCTATTTAACCTTGCCTTTTCAGGGCATTACTGGCTAAGTATTATAGGTGCTTATGATATCTTCACGATCGTTTAAAGATTATAATCATGGATTTACTTGCCAATCCCGTTGCTTTGTCGCGGATACAATTCGCCATCACCGCTATTTTCCATATGCTTTGGCCGGTGTTAACCACTGGTATGGGCATTTATCTAGTCATTGTCGAAGGATTATGGCTAAAAACTCGCAATCCTGACTACTATCATCACGCTCGCTTCTGGTCAAAACTCTACATTCTCAATTTCGGCATTGGAGTTGCTTCTGGTTTACCGATGGCTTTTCAGTTTGGCATGAATTGGGCGCCTTTTTCGGAAGCAGTGGGGGACTTTTTCGGAACTATCCTCGGTTTCGAGGGAACCATGGCCTTTATGCTAGAGGCTAGTTTTCTAGGAATTATGTTGTTTGGTTGGGGACGAGTTCCCCCTTTAATTCACTTCCTAGCGACAATTCTCGTCGCTTTCGGGGCTAATCTTTCCACTTTCTGGATTTTAACCGCTAATTCTTGGCTGCAAACCCCCGCCGGTGGCATCTTCGTGGATGGTAAATTTATCGTTCAGGATTACCTACAAGCGATTCTCAATCCCTTCATGGTTAATAGTTTCCTGCATATGTTTTTCGCTACTCTGGAAACTTCTCTTTTCGTCATTGGTGGTATTAGTGCTTGGTATTTGCTCAATAAACGTCACATTAGCTTTTTTAGTCGTTCTCTCAAAATTGTTCTTACTCTAGCGATTGTTATCGCCCCCTTGCAAATTTTTGTCGGTCATCTTAGTGCCGAACAAGTGTATCACTATCAACCGGCTAAATTAGCCGCCATGGAAGCGCAATGGGAAACCATTCCTGCGGGAGAAACTGCCGGTTGGAGTTTGGTTGCTTTACCCAAGGATAAAGCGGAGACAAATAGCTGGGAAGTGAAGATTCCTAATGCTTTGGGTTATCTTTTGGAATTAAAACCCAAGTTATCGGAACCTGTTCTCGGCTTAAAAACGTGGAAATACGAAGACAGACCGCACATGGTGGGGCTAATCTATTATTCCTTCCGGATTATGGTCGCTATCGGTCTTTTTCTCGCGTCTTTAATGGCTGTAACTGTCGGGCAATGGCTGCGCGGTCAATTATCTAACGAAAAAATCGACAGTCAAAAATGGTTACTACGCGCTTGGGTTTTTGCGGCCCCTCTGGGTTATCTTGCGGTTGAAACCGGTTGGATTGTCCGTTGTGTCGGTCGTCAACCCTGGACGGTTTACAATCAAATCCGGACGGTGGATGCTGCTTCTAAACTGCCTGCGGGCGAGATTTTAACCTCTTTAATCGGAATTACGGCGATTTATGTCGTTTTCTTGGTTTCTGCTCTCTATTTCGGTAGTCTTATTATCCGTCAGGGACCAAATCTTAACTTACCACTGCCGGGGACTCAACAGGAAAAAGTGACCTCACCAGAACTAAATCCTCGTTCCCTAGAAGCGCAACAATAGGAGGAACTATGGAACCGTTACAGTATTTTTTGCCGCAAATTTGGTTTTTTATTCTGGGTTTATTCCTGTTTCTCTACGTCCTTCTCGATGGTTTTGACTTGGGGGTGGGAATTCTTTCCCTGACTTCCTCCTCCGAGAAGCGTCGCAGTATTTTAATGACCAGTTTGGGCAATGTTTGGGATGCTAACGAAACTTGGATTGTCTTGATGGGTGGTTCCCTGTTTGGGGCGTTTCCCCTAGCTTACGGGACAATTTTAAACGCTTTATACCTGCCGGCAGTGATTATGGTGGTGGGGCTGTTATTTCGGGCTGTTTCCTTCGAGTTTCGTGAACATTCTCGTCGCAAGTTGTTCTGGAATTATGCCTTCGGACTCGGCAGTTTTTTGGCCGCTTTGGGGCAAGGATTCGCCCTCGGTGCGGTTTTTGAGGGCATTAAAGTGGATGAATTGGGTCATTTTGCCGGCGGCCCCTTTGATTGGTTAACATGGCGATCGATTCTAGTTTCTCTAACTTTAATCCAAGCTTATGTTTTAGTGGGTTCCACTTACCTAATTCTGAAAACTACGGGGAATTTACAGGAAGTTCACTATAAAACGGCAAAAATTGCCGCTATTACCACTTTTATCGGTGCTGTCTTTATCACCATCAGTACGCCGCTGCTTTCTGACCATATCCGTCAGCGTTTATTTGACCCTCGACTAATTTACATCTTTATCCTCATCCCGATTTTAGCTGTGGTCTTACTGGGTTTATTACTGCGGAGTTTGCAACTAAAGGAAGAAAACACCCCCATGGTCTGGACAGTATTGCTGTTTATGCTCTCTTTTATCGGTTTGGGATTGTTGATTTTCCCCGATATTATTCCCCCGTCAGTGACAATTTATCAAGCGGCGGCCGCCCCTAGTTCTTTGGTGTTTATGCTGACTTTTGTGGGTTTTTTAATCCCAATTTTACTAGCTTATACAGTTTATAATTACATCGTTTTTCGGGGTAAAATTACTGCTGAATCCTACGGAGAATAGATGAGGTTGCCGATTTCAGACATGAATCTTCTTTGGTGGTATTTTTAAAGGGAAACTCTCTACCTCTGATGCTAAACTGAATTTATTCTAGGAGGTCTTTGGGTGTAATTAACTCGTAACGCTCGAAGGGTTGATGAATCCAAGGATTATCGGGGTAATATTCCACATAATAGTCAGGTTTGATTCTTGATGCCGCTTTGTACCAGATCACCGCAGTTTTGATATTGGTAATCCCGTATTTTTCCTGTAACAAAATCGAGGTTTTTTGGAGAGTGATTCCCGAATCGACTAAATCATCCACTAATAACAAGGGACTCTTTAATTTGGGTTCGATCATGGCTAAATTCGAGGAAATAGTTAATTCTCCCCGAATTTGATGATTTTGCCCCCCGTAGGAAGCAGCGTAGAGAATGGCTAGGGGTTGACGAAAAAGACGACAGAGAATGTCACCGACGCGCAATCCTCCCTTAGCTAAACAGACAATCTGAGCAAATTGCCAACCAGAATGATCGATTTTTACTGCTAATTTTTCGATCAGACGATGGTATTCATCCCAAGAAACATAGACATCGGCCATATTTTCCATTCCCGATTGAGAATTACTTATTTTCGGCAGGTCGATCACTACTCCAGGCCCACCAAACTCGATCGCATTGACAATGATAGAATTCCTGCCATTTACGTCGAGAATCTTCTCCTAAAACGGGAGCGCGGCGATTGATCCAAACGGCCTGAGCTTCTTTAGCTTTTGCCCCACAGTAAGGACAACAAAAATTGTAGGCGTGAACAGCATTCTCTGTCCAGTCAGGGGGAAAGGGACTAAAAGCATCCATAATCTCTAAAATATAAGAGTAATAACCAGAAAAACTGGGTCAATAGACAATCTCCTTGTTTACTTTATCACTAAAAAAATATGGCTAAAGGGGATCAAATATACGCCTATCGGGAATTGCTCAATCTTCAGGGTGTTTATGCTCATCATGGCATCGATTGCGGTGATGGTAGCGTCATTCATTACCGAAAACCGAGCGAGATTGTCGAACGAACTTCCCTAGAAACCTTTGCTAGGGGCGGTAAAATCTATGTGGTGCGCCATGTAGAGGTGGGATTTTCCTTTATCCCCGATGTGGTGGTAGAAAGGGCGCTAAGTCGTCTGGGGGAGCAGAAATATAATCTTCTTTTTAACAACTGCGAACATTTTGCCACTTGGTGTAAGACTGGTATTAGCAAAAGTCAACAGATAGAAGAATTTATCCCGATTATTACCCATTTACAAGCGGTGGGACTCTACGAACCTCTGAAAAAATCCCTCATCGGAGCCGACCCCAACAATGCCCAAACCCTGTTAACAGGGGCTTTAAGCAATCTTAAGGTGAGTTGGGATGAAATTCACCCCCAGTACAAAAAAGCCATTCAAGAAGCAGAAACATGGAATCGAGTAGCGATCGAAGCTTTAAGCAGAAATCGCGATGATTTAGCCCGGGAAGCTCTGAAACGCAAGGTAGAAGCCAAAAAACAGGCAAAACGCCATCAGGAACAATTGGATCAACTAGCGGCCATGACCGAAAATGTTCTTAAAAGTCTGGTGATTGCTAACGGTTAGTCTGGATTTGACAATCCCCGCTCTAAAGAGACGGGGATTCTTGGTTCACAGAGATTACTTGCTTAGACAGAATTGCTTCTGAAAAAGTAGAGGTATTCTCTCCCCAAGCGTTTATTGGATCGAGCCCAAAGGTTCCGGTATGCCCTACCGTACTT
>NZ_JADBSZ010000076.1:0-5021 GCF_020246425.1 Microcystis sp. M079S1 | reverse complement strand
GATTGACTTCAAGGGGTGACAAAACAAAGCGAGCAACTGGAACATCTCCCCCTAGATGTTAAGTCTGATTGCCTAGTCATTCTCAACAAGCACTGTTTATTGAGAATAAGCGGGGGAACCCTGAAATTTTCGGCTTAGTTGCCGGCAGCTTGCCGCCAACTCACTCCTCTAGATTAGTATTTTGACTCACGCCCCTTCCTCTTTTGAGACGTTGTGACACTTAGGGTGCGGAATGTGGGCTGTAAGTCCACTGTCGCCAATTACCTTCACCGCCGCTGATTTTCTCAAAGCGCAAGGGATAGGTTGTTCCGGCCCCGATATATGCGGTTCTGCCAAGGTAGTTGCAGATTTTCCCTTTGCTTCCCCACCTTGGATTCCTTCTCTCCCACACGCTCCCAATGCGCGATGGATTAACTGGGAGGTCGGCCCGTCACCGAGTTTTTATGGTTCTCCAGCAGCTTCGGTGCTATATGCCTATCGTTTTAACGTACCTGAACCAACCATCAACAGCGCTGCGATCGAGATGTATTGGGCAGTAGATGATATTTTGGGAGAATTTATTCCAGGATTTCCTGATCCCAACCCCATTGGAGTATATATTAACGGTGCTCCTCTTAGTAGTAGTTTCAGCGGTGCGGGTCGTTTTCCAGAATATTCTGCTTCTCAATCTGGAATTGGGGGTTTCTTAAACCCAGGACCAAATAACTGGCTTTATGTTTACCAAAGAGATGCTGGCGGTGCGTATAGCGGTACTATTTTCTGCGCAAGTATCAGTGTTAATGTTCCTTCTTCCGGACGCAAGCCTTGCGCTGCTCCAGTTCCCGAACCCAGTTCTATCATTGGTCTTGCCGTCCTCAGTACTCTCGGCGCAGCTTCAACCCTCAAGCGCCAAATAAAATCATCCAAACCATCAGAAAAAGAAACCACAAAAGTAGGCTAAATTGCTTCTAAAAATCCAATAAATGCCCCCTTCATTCAGAGTTGAGGGGGTTTGATTTTTTTAGCTCTCTTTCTCTTACCCATTAGTTGCTCAAAAATGATAAGATAGATGCAATAAACCAGATTGAGTCTGAGGAGAAATCAAAAAGGCAATTTATTCAGACTAAAGCCAAAATCAAAGATGGACAATTAATTATCGAGCAACCCCATCAAGATTTGCCAACAGACACAGAGGTTGAACTTGTTATTATTGTCCCCGATAAAAACAAACAAGTTGAGTTTGAACAAGCGCGTACTAATATGCAAGCTGCATTTAAAGAAGCAGGTATCGAAACTCAGGAACAGATTTTAGAGCTTATTCGTGAAGTTAAGCAAGAACTGTTTCATGAGCGTTATGAATGAGGAGAATTTTTTTAGATATAAATATCTACATTATTGGTCAATTAAAACCTCTTTCACCAGCAGAACAAATCCTTAAATGGTTAGGATATTATACTCCCAATAATCAATCTTCAATAAAACACAACTATTATCTTTAAGCTGATAGATAACAGGATAGCCGCTACTTTTGCCCTTGTGAATATTGCTGTTTTTGAGGCGACTTTAAAGACAGTGTAACCTGTTTCTGGGATTTGATCGCCGATGAACTTGCCTATCTCAAGGTGATCAGTTAGGGGTTAAAGGTCAGTACAAATGCTAAGATAGTGTTGGGCGAGGATGGGAAGTCGATCCTTGAATTGATCAGAGAAAAGGAGTTTAAAGGATGAAAATGACTTATCTGGAAGCCACTGCCAAATTTTACAGCGAAGTAGCCCAAACTCCTGAAGTGGGGCTATGTTGTGTCCAAAGCAGTCCTTTGCAACTGCCGGGGTTAAAAATCCCCGCCATTATGCAGGAGATGAACTATGGTTGTGGCACGACGGTGCAGGTTAATGAATTGGGCAATTCTCCGAGGGTTTTGTATGTGGGTGTGGGTGGTGGTTTAGAAGCACTGCAATTCGCCTATTTTTCCCGTCGTCCGGGGGGAGTGATTGCGGTGGATCCAGTGCCAGAAATGCGTTGGGCAGCCCAAAGAAATCTCGGCGAAGCGCTGCTGGAAAATCCCTGGTTTAGTCTCGATTTTGTGGAAATTAGAGATGGTTCTGCTTTTGAATTGCCGGTGGAGGATGCCTCCGTCGATGTGGTGGCGCAGAATTGTCTTTTTAATATCTTTAAACCAGCCGATTTACAGTTAGCTTTATGGGAAGCTTTTCGCGTCTTAAAACCGGGAGGACGTTTACTGATGAGCGATCCGATCGCCCTTCGTCCAATTCCCGAACATTTGCAAGAAGATCAGCGTTTACGCGCTATGTGTTTATCGGGGGCCTTGACCTACGATGATTATATTAAACAGTTGATCGATGCTGGTTTTGGTCAGGTAGAAATTCGGGCCCGTCGTCCCTATCGTTTACTGGACTGTCAGAGTTATAATTTAGCCGAGCCGCTCCTCTTAGAAAGTTTGGATTCCGTTGCTTTTAAATTAGCTATTCCCGAAGATGGGGCCTGTATTTTTACGGGCAAAACTGCTATTTATACTGGTACGGAGGCAATTTTCGATGATGGTGCTGGGCATATTTTAGCCAAAGGATTGCCAGTGGCCGTCTGTGATAAAACTGCGAGCAACTTAGCTCGTTTCTCTGCCGAAGATATCCTCATCACTGAGTCCACTTGGCACTATAACGGGGGCGGTTGCTGTTAAAAAAGCAGCGTCGAGACAATTTCGATCCCTCAGTTATCAGTTATCAGTTATCAGTTATCAGTTATCAGATGTGAGTTATCAGTTATCAGTTATCAGTTATCATTGATTAGAACGTAGGTTGGGTTGAAGCATGAAACCCAACGCTATTTAAGGGTTTAGGCTCATTTAAACTACTAATTTGCTATAATCAGTCTAGGAGAGCCTCAGTTATTAGATGTGAGTAATCAGTTATCATTGATTACTGATTACTGATTACCGTTCACTGATTACTGATTACTGATTACTGATTACTGTTCACTGTTTACTGATGACTCTCCCATGACTCCTTTTGTTGAGAAACTAAAAACTCCTTTAACTAAGCAAAAAATCTCGGTTCTGCAAATTAATTTTGGGAAAAAATGTAACCTTGCTTGTAGCCATTGTCATGTGGAAGCTAGTCCGGTTCGCTCCGAAGAAATGACTCCAGAAGTGTGCGAACAAATTATCGAACTGATCGCAAGATTTCCCCAAATTAAAACCGTCGATCTGACTGGCGGCGCTCCGGAAATGCTCTACGGTTTTAAACCGATTGTGGAAATCTCTAGAAAGGCTGGGAAAGAGGTAATTGTGCGCTCGAATTTAACTATTTATTTCGAGAAAGGATTTACTGATATTCCTGAATATTGCGCTGGCCATCAGTTGCGGGTGGTGGCTTCTTTACCCTGTTATCTTGCCGATAATGTGGATAAAATGCGCGGTCTGGGAGTCTATGATCGATCAATCGCCGCTTTACAATGGTTAAACCGTCTCGGCTACGCTCAAGACCCGAATTTGATTGTGGATTTAGTCTATAATCCCCAGATTCCTAAGTCAGATAATTTTTCTCTCACACCGGATCAGGTATCCCTGACACGGGATTACAAAAAGTTCTTGCAAGAACATTTTAATATTTCTTTTAACAATCTATTTACTATCACTAACCTACCCGTCGGAAGGACACGCTTCCATCTGGAACACCGGCAACTCTATCAACCCTATATTCAATTCCTCGAAGACCATTTTAATGGCGATACTGTCGAGCATTTGATGTGTCGTAATCAGCTTTCCATTGATTATTTGGGTAATATCTATGACTGCGATTTTAATCAGATGGAAGATCTGGTCGCTTGCACCGGTCAAGGCCAAAAATTAACCCTGCCAGATTTATTACAAGCGGGTACTTTAGAGCTAATTGCAGAGGTACAAACCGCTTCCTATTGCTACGGTTGCACTGCCGGCAGCGGTTCCAGTTGTGGGGGAGCTTTGATTTCAATCTGAACAAGTGTACTGAATTGACACCGCGTCTCGGAAAATTTAGTACAAATGCTCGGACTAGCTCTCCCTGCTACCAACTCCGGTGCTGTCTTAACGAGTAATCTTAGATAGTTAAAAGTTTAACCGATGATTAGGGACCGGAAAAAACCGCCGATTCGATATCTTGGCGACTAAGGGAGTATTTAAAAGCGCGATTGATGTCACTGCCGTCATTGGCTGCCCGAAAGTAACGAACGGTGATTTCTTCGATATCGAGGCAGATTTCCGCTTTCCATGTTGGTTTTTCGACGATCCAACAGTGGATATTCTCGGTATTTTTCCGACAACCTAATTTAACTAGCCATGCTTCGATCGCCGGTAAGGGATGATTATAGAGGGGAGTATCGGCAGTGGGAATCTTCATCGCATCTAAATCAAAAATAATTGGGCTACAGTGACAGCATTCTCTCCTCGAAGCATAGCAATAATCACCGCTAGTAACAAGCAGCCCAGCAGGGTGAGTGCCAAGATAAACAAAGCAAAAATTTCTCCCGAAGATAGGGGACGATCGGTCGGATCGAGATAGGCGCTACGATTAGCTATGGGTTGATCGCTATCGGGGATAGTTTGGATGACATTCCAGCGCGAGTAACCTATCTGTAAATCATACAGGGAACGGCGATCGGGATTACTCAGGGTGGCATAAGCTTCGTTAAGACGCTGGAATTTAACCGTTGCCACTTCGGGGCTGAGTTCGGTAGTATCGGGGTGGTATCGTTTGCTGAGTTCCCGATAGGCGCGTCGCACTTCGATCACCGAAGCACTCGGATGTAGTCCTAGAATGGCATAATAAGTATCGGCAAAGCGCGAGTTAGCGGCAATGACTCGCGAAGTGGTTTGGGAATTATCGCGCTCGAAGGTCACAAGATTTTTTACCGAAAAATTGGGTTTAAAGCCTCGCCCTTTTAGGGCGACTTTATGTGATGTATGATATTAAGAATAGCGGGCCGGGTAAGCAACCGCTTAAAAAACCCAGTCATCGCAGGATGAACGCACCTTGAAAACTAGAGTT
>NZ_JADBSZ010000075.1:0-2741 GCF_020246425.1 Microcystis sp. M079S1 | reverse complement strand
AGAAGGCTTTTGTAGTAACGATTCTGGTTCCAATCACACAATTTAGAGAACCGTTGAAAATCTATGAACTCCCGAAAAGGCTTGCCATATAAGTATTTCGCATCTAAGTACAATTGCTTATTGCAAAAGTGGGATGCTCCCCTTTACCTGAAGCTCTTGCTCAAATTCTTGCTTAATTTCCGACTTAATCTCTGTCCTAATACTCAGGACAACATTCACGCCTAAGATACCGCATACGGTAATCACTGCTGTCCCGATAGCCGCATACCAACTGAACAAGTCTGAACGAACTCGCTCCGTCACCCGATCAGCAAGCCGTCGTTCTAAAAGTTCAAGCCGATCCTCATCTAGCTCTTCCATTTTACTTTCTAATATCCACGCAGTTTTTCTATCCATAATATAGCGTTGGTAAATAGTTTTTTTAGACCTTTAAAAAAAATCTTATAGCGTTTCCTAAGCTAGTGAGGTACGCCTATTTTTCTTCCCTTTTGCCGTTCGGACTTCGGCGTGAGACTTCGGACGTTCGGCGAGCTAAGTCGAACGCTGGGCTAACGGCCGAAGCCTTTTGCCCCTTGCCTTTTGCCTAAAAACCATAACTTTTGTACCTCAGCCGACTGAAAAACGCTATAATCTGCTCTAAAATGAGCGAGTTAAGAGGATTAGTGGTCATAATTTCCCTAAGAAGCTGCAAAAAACCTAGCCTTTCCTATCAAGATGAGGTGTAGGCTAATTTGGTATGAACGACCGACGACTGACTCCCGAAAACTTCCTATCCTAAATTAATGCCACTGCTGGGGCCACTTTATCAAGTGGTTAATCATAAAAAAATTGCGGGCATATTACAGATTTAAGTCAATAAATGGGCAGCCGTTTAGCTAGGCAGTCATTCTAAAGATAAGATTCCCGAGAGCGATGGTAAAGTTGAGACTAGAATTGAGGAGACAGTCGGGAAATTTTTACCTAATCAAGAAAAGATGGCCCTCTGGGTCCTTGGGTGAAAAATGTTGACCGCATCACATTATGGGCGCAAGCACTGACCACTTTGCGACCCTGCACTGCGGCTGCTATGATTGGTGGGGGCCTATAATCCCCCTCTTGCATAAGATTTGCCCATCACCATAAACCCAAGAGAGGCGAAAATACTCCCCAGGTTACATTAGATAATCCCTTGGCGCAGTGGCAATTGTATTGCCTGTTCTGCGGATCAAATGACTATGGTAAAATCGGTCAACTAGAAATGACGAGAAACGATTTTTTCGATGGTTGCTTGGGTGTCCTGCAGCAGTTTCTCGCGACTATCGCTAGTATTAGTCAGACTGGGAACGAGATTACGAGCTTGTAAAGCCATGTGAAGTTGTAGTTGAGCTACATACTCGCGGATATCTTCACGGGTTTCCGATTGGTTAGGATGAAACATAGAGAAACTGGAAGGGTCTGTCTAGCTGATGGTGTCTTGTCGATAACTCCTATACAAGTTATCACGAGAGCTTAGGTTCCAGTCAAGGGTCGGCCGCAACTCTACACATTTCTCAACACAACTTATCTCTCTTTCATCAATCTGGGAGAGTTAAAATGAGAAGAAAAGCCTGAAACCGAGACAGAGACGATGGTTAAGCCTAGACACGCCCAACGGTCAAATCTCTAGATATTTACTGTGAATTGTCCAAAAACTTATTTGGAGAAGTGAGATGCTCCCTTTAAGTATCTCCACGTCAGCTTGATAAGCGAGCTTAAAAGAAAGAGTTTACCGGCTGTTGGACTAGAAAATGAACAAGGGTACTTACAGGAGGAACAAAACTGATGCAGATAGAAATTGAAGGCCTCGATGCTATCAAAGTTGCTCAGGATATCCTAGAGATGGAAGGGGTGCAAGGCAGCTACGAAGTTATCTCCGAAGTGGAGAAAGAGGGAACCCTTGCCACCATCGCCACCATCATCGGCATTATTAGCGGAACAATCGCTATCGCCGAGAAATTGTACCAATTAAAGCGAAAAATGCTTGACTCTCCTGAAACCCCGAAGAGCGAACGGGTATTGATTGTGAGCAAAAACGCCGATCGCCTGCTGCTCAAAGATGCTACCCTAGAGCAACGATCTGTTCTGAGCGTCTGGTCAATCTTTCCACCAGTCTTTGAGCATATTGAGGGGAGTTTTGTGATATGTAGTTGTAGATGGATGATCAATGATTAACGGCGGTTTCTGTCCAGAAAACTTTTATGGCTCTAGCTTGAATTTAGTGCGTACTTCTGCCACAGAAATAACCTTTCCCGCCTCACTATCGGCTAATCCCGCTTCAATTGCCTGTCTCACATAAATCTCATACATCAAATCATCCCATGTAGAATTTCTGGCAATTTATCGATTAAATATCTGGCTTTTTGTTTAATGTTTTTTATTTCCATAATGGTTTCCCAAATAACTCCTGACAGTTTACATTATCAACTATTCATTATTAATTAAAAGGGCGATCACAAAATTACGCCTTCTTAAAAAAGAGATTAAACAGCTTAAGCAAAACCCAAAGGTTGAAACTGAGCATCATTGATAATTTTAACCGTTTCCCCCGATTGCTTAATCACAAACAAACCGCGCCGATAGGCATAGACATCTATCCCCTGATCAATTTCAATGCCTGCCACTGCCCCATAAACCCGAAACTCTCGAAATTGGGGGAAAGCAACCTTAAATCGCTGTAATCGGCTGACAAAATCATCTACATCATCCCTCGACAGTCGAGATTT
>NZ_JADBSZ010000074.1:0-52846 GCF_020246425.1 Microcystis sp. M079S1 | reverse complement strand
GATAGGGGACTTGCGTGGGAATAATATCCCAATCGATCGGAGGGCGCAAGCTTTGCGCCCCTACAGTAACGGATTTTGTCCACAATGTAGGGGCGAACTGCGTTCGCCCAAAAGGTACATTATCAAAGCGCAAGTCCCTAGCCTGTGTTTGTTGTGGGAAAAGGGTTTTATCAATTATGCAGGGCTGATTTGTGAGCAGCCAGTTGCGGGTTCAAATCCCATCACCAGCTTTTAACAACTTTTGAGTCAAGACCTAATTTAGCGGCGTGATTGCTCTAAAATAAGGTCATCGCTTGATCAGTATATAGCAATGACCTTAATCGCTGTCATCGATTACGATATGGGAAATCTCCACTCTGCCTGTAAAGGACTGGAAACCGTGGGTGCAGTGCCGAAAATTACCGATTCTCCCCTCGATCTCGAAAAAGCTGACGCTATTGTCTTACCCGGAGTCGGTTCTTTTGATCCTGCTGTCCGGCAAATTCGCAGCCGTCATCTAGAAAAACCGATCAAAGTTGCGATCGCTAATGGTAAACCCTTTCTCGGTATCTGTCTCGGTTTACAAATTCTCTTTGACTCATCAGAGGAGGGTCAAGAGGCTGGTTTAGGGGTTATTCCGGGGACAGTGCGCCGTTTTCGCTCGGAACCGGGCATTACCATTCCCCACATGGGTTGGAATCAATTAAACTTCACCCAGCCTGATCATGCTCTTTGGCAGGGATTACCCCCGCATCCTCACGTCTATTTTGTCCATTCCTATTATGTCGATCCCCTTGATAGTCATCTAACTGCCGCCACCGTCACCCACGGCAGTCAAACGGTGACAGCAGCGATCGCTCGTGATCGTTTGGTAGCGGTGCAGTTTCACCCGGAAAAATCCTCGACCAATGGCTTAAAAATTCTGGCTAACTTTGTTGAACAGGTGCAAAAATTAGCTTTAGTCTCCTAAATAAGCCTTTAAAACCCGATCGTTTTTTTGGATTTCGCTGGGAATGCCATCGGCTAAATTTGTCCCTTCTGCTAATACCCAAACGTGGTGACAAAGGGACATAATCACATCCATATTATGCTCGATAATTAAAAAGGTAATTCCCTGACGATTCCATTCGATAATATGGTCGCTGATTTGAGCGATTAAAGTGGGATTAACTCCGGCGGCTGGTTCATCTAATAAAATTAATTTTGGCTCGGTCATTAGCGCTCGGCCAATCTCTAATAATTTGCGCTGTCCTCCCGATAAAGCCCCCGCATAATCCTGCGCTTTCTCCCCTAGACCAATCGAATCTAATATGTCCAAAGCTTTGGCACGATTTTCCTGTTCCTGTTGGCGAATTTTTGCCCCCTGAAACCAGACTTTGAGAAAATTTTCTCCCGTTTGCCCCGGACTAGCTAAGAGCATATTTTCTAACACCGTTAATCGGGATAATACCCTTGCTACTTGAAAAGTTCTCACACATCCTTTCAGGGCAATTTGATAGGGAGGCAGCTGATGAATGGGCTGACCATCAAGAAAAACTTCCCCTTTATCTGGGCGAATAAAATTAGATAAAAGGTTAAAAAGTGTGGTTTTGCCGGCCCCATTGGGCCCGATTAACCCGGTGATGCTGCCCTGCGGCACATCCAAATAAGCATTATTGACGGCGCGAATGCCCCCAAAACTTTTCGATAATCCTTTGGCAGAAAGTAACATATATAAATTATGAATTATGAATTATGAATTATGAAGTGGGAAGTGTTTTCAGTGAAGAGTAATCGATGAACTGATAACTGATAACTGATAACTGATAACTGATAACTGATAACTGATAACTGATAACTGATAACTGATAACTTAAATTATTTTCCCAAAGTTAACTCCTCTTTTTTGCCGAGGATACCCTGGGGTCGCCAGATCATTAAAACCATGAGCAGCAGACCGATAATCATAATCCGTAAAGCCCCTAATTGGCTATCATTAAAAATATCTAATTGGGGCAGAATAAAGCGAGTCAGGGAATCGTAAGCCCAGAAAATTACTGCTCCTAGTAAGGTGCCGGCATTGCTACCAGAGCCACCGAGAATGATAATAATCCAAGCGTTAAATGTCAATAACGGTTCAAAATTAGTCGGGTAAATAGTGGTTAATTGCCATGCTAAAAAAGCCCCAGCTAAACCAGCGATTGCACCGCCTAACATCAAAGATTGTAACTTATACCAAAAGACATTTTTTCCTAAAGCCCGGGGAATTTCTTCATCTTCCCGGATAGCTTTGAGGATGCGTCCCCAAGGCGATCGCAAAAGTAATTCTAAACCAGTATAAACGAGAGCGAGGAGGACTAAAACTACCACCATCAGCCCCGCTTTGTAATTATAGTCATTCAAGGCAATTACACCGTTTATATACAGAAAAAGCAGGATTATCGCCCCTAACGACCCCCAAAAGATTAAAGCTCTCTTTTGCGTCGGTTGATAGCTTTTACCGCTAATTTGCCCGGCTTCGCGCCATTGTCGTTGCAGATTGCGCCCCAATTGCCAGAGAGCAAAGATAGCAAGCAGGGTAAACAGGGCAATAATTAATAATTTGACGGGAAAACTGGGATTTATATCCAAAGGTAGGGGATAACGTTGTAGTCCGAAACTGCCTTTCGTTAACCAATCCTCGTTAAGCACCAGTAAACGAATTAACTCAGATACCCCGATGGTGACAATTGCTAGATAATCGGCTCTTAATCTCAGGGTGGAAAAACCGATCGCCAATCCCAACAATGCCCCTAGGATCGCCCCGACAATGGCGGCAAAAATCATCGGTACACCCTGTAAAGTTAATAAAACCGTTGCATAAGCCCCTAAAGTGGCAAAAGCAACGTGACCAAAGTTAATTAAGCCAGTAAATCCCCATTGTAGATTTAAACCGAGGGCAAAAATCGCGTAAATACCCGCCCAAATTGTCAGGGAAACTAAATAATCTGTCATGTTATGGCAATTATCTTAATAGTGAGGTACGAAGTTTTCGGTTTCGGGAGTCAGGAGCCAGAAGTCAGGAGTCAGGAATCATGAGACGACGCCCAATCCAGTTATACTTCATACTTATGAGAAACGCTATAACTAAAAAATGATCTTCAAAGTAAAAAGTAAACAAGGGGTTGGGGGAGTGGGAAGTGGGAAGTGGGGAGAAAAAGCTGAAAACTCACATCTAATCACTGATTACTGATTACTGATTACTGATCACTGAAAAAGCTGATTGCTAACTGCTAGTATAATATCAGTTACAACGGCCTCTGTAGCTTGATGGACAATTGTGACGAGCGGAGGGTGCTAGGCTATCAATACTGAAAAAACCTTGTCCTGTTAATTTCTATGCCTCTTTTGATTCTAATTGCCGATGATGACCCCGGTATCCGCCTAGCGGTCAAAGACTATTTAGAATTAGCAGGTTATAGTGTGGTGGCGGCGAGTAATGGTTTGGAAGCTTTGAATTTATTGGATACCTATCATCCCCATCTTTTGGTATCGGATATCAAAATGCCGCGTTTAGACGGCTATTCTTTGGTGACTAAGGTGCGGCAACAGCCAGAATTTAGGTTATTACCAGTAATTTTTTTAACCGAAAGAGGGTCAACAGAGGAAAGAATTCGCGGTTATCAAGTGGGTTGTGATATCTATCTTCCTAAACCTTTTGAGATGGAGGAATTAAAAGCGGTTATTCGCAATCTTTTAGAGCGAGCGCAAATGGTGCAAAGTGAACGTCAATATCAGAAATTAAAACCAGAAGAAAGCCCCAAAACTAGGGATGTTTTAACTTCTTCTTTACAGGACGATTTTAAGTTAACTAATCGCGAGCGGGAAGTGTTAGAACATTTAGCCCGGGGACTTTCTAATAGTGAAATTGGGCAAAAACTGCATCTTAGTTCTCGCACGATCGAGAAATATGTTAGCAGTTTACTCAGGAAAACAACTACTAACAATCGCGCCGAATTGGTTCGTTTTTCCCTCGAACATAGATTAATCGATTAGCTGAAAGAAAAAACTTAAATTTTGTTTTTTACTTCCTCCAAAAGACTGCCACAGGAGTCTAAAAGTAGCTCGATTACGCGGTCAAAACCTTCCCGACCACCGTAGTAGGGATCGGGAACTTCTTTTTCTGGGTGATAACGGGCATAGTCACACATTAACTTGACCTTTTCTTGATATTTTCCTGTCCGATCTAGGGATAAAATATCTTGATAATTGGCTTTATCCATGGCTAAGATTAGAGCAAAATTCTCGAAATCCTCGCAGGTAAATTGTCTAGCTGTCCCTTGCAGAGGAATACCGCGTTTTTTGGCCGCCGTATTCATGCGAGAATCGGGAGGAGAACCGATATGATAACCGGCAGTCCCCGCAGAATCACAGAGGATTTTATTGCTTAATCCTTCTTGTTCAATCAGATAATTCATGATATTCTCGGCAGCGGGAGAACGACAGATATTTCCTAAACAGACGAAGAGTAGTTTATAGGGCATAAATTGACCGGTAGAATCATTACTAAATTGCCAATTATAGGGCATTTTTAACATCCCGATAAAGATTTATCCTCAAAAAACTCCTCGCTGTCCATTAACCTAATTTTGGCTAATCCCAAGCTTTCTAAATGATCTTGCCACCCTTGGGGGGTATCTTCGATCGCTAATAATCCTAATACCCTAGCTACGTCTGCTACCCAGGGTAGGGTATGAATTCTATAACCCTGCCAGTTTACTTCTAAAGATAACCAAGCGGGAATCTCTTGGGGGTTAAATTGTTGGGAGGCAATATAATCAGCTTGAAAGCAGTAAATCCGAGGGGGTTTTTGACTCTCTAACAAGGGTAAACACTCCTTCTAATCTGGACATTAATCTCTTGACTCGTATTTTAGGGGAACCTCAGCATAATTTCTGTTAAATATGAACTTCTCTTGTCAAGAAATAGTTAAAAAACAACTGATAACTAGGCCGAGTTTCCCCAAGGCAATTTACCCTTAATTCTCCCCTAAGCGAGGACGAATAATTAAATAAATTGCCGGACCGATTAGAGGCAATAGGGAAATTACCGGCAACAGGAAAGGATTTTTTAATCCCCGTCGGGTTAGATCATCTTGCAGCAAAATTGGACATAATAGGGTTAAAAAACAGAAATCTAAACTCATAACATGAATAAAACGGCTAGTTTGCCACTGATGCCAAAAATCAGACCAATTGCCGTTAATTAATCCGTAAGCGATTAAAATTGCCGCAGTAATTAGGGCAATTACTCCCAACCAAGGTGAGTCTAAAAGTTTAATGACCAGATTTTTTTTACCGGTAAAATTGCTGTTGGGTTGACGGAGAGTTAGATAGGGTAAAATAGCGAAAGCACCCACGGCAAAGGAGGCAAAAGCAAAGGGCCAAGCGATGATTTTTTGGTCACGACCATCGATAATTAAAAGGCTAGTGTAGATAAGTGGCCAAACTCCCATCAGGTTAAAAAGAGCGATAATTAACGGGTTGATATATTGCCATTTCCCAGTGGAAAGATCGATAATTAAATTCACTGTATCTGGTGGATCGGGGGGTGCTAGTAAAAAAGCGTATAATCCGAAGCCTAACCAAAGTAAGCCGAGAATAATTTTTGTTAACATGAGAGTAGATAATTAGATTAATTGAGTAATGGATTTTTCATCGGATATTTTAGTACAAAAGTGATCAAAATGTCAAGCAATATTAGCTAATCAATGATCGCTAAGTAGGTAGGCGTTAAAAATTATCAGATGCCCCCCTTATTAAGGGGAGATCCCCCCGCCTATCGGCACCCCCCTTATCAAGGGGGGCAGGGGGGATCGAACCTAAAATCCATTTTTAATTTAATTATAACCAGCTACTTAATTTTTAGGGAAGACGACGAGGATTCATGGTTTCTACTGGGGTAATTTCTGCACTTTTAGAGTGGAGTAAGCGAGTTTGTTCGAGGATAGTTTCTAAGTCTTCATCCGAGAATTCTTGTACATAGTTTAATTTCACTTCTTCTAGGAAGATAATTAATAACATCTCGATTCTTTCTAAACTGTGACGGGATTGTAATTCCTCGGCGAGAGATTGCCCGAAACGCTGGACTAATTGCTGAACTAAACGCTCAAAAACTTCGTCTTCCTGGGTAATATTTTCAGCTATATTAACAAAGGATTGATACAATTGACTAGATAGACGATTGCTCAAGTCAGTTTTTAACCCTTTCATGCCGGGTAATCGCAATAAGCTTTGATAAGCGGGAGTTTGACTGAGAATTTTCTCGATATTGTATTTAATTAAAGCTTCTGCTTCCGGTTTAACTTGCGGTAAAACCTTGTCAACGGTACTATTAACTACTAACCGAAAAATTTCAATAACTTCATTAGTATCATTGAGATTATTATATCCTCCATTGAGGGATCGATGAAGAAGTTTCTCCACTTGTCCCTGTCGAATATATTCCTGAATTTTATTAATGATTCTCAGGACAATTATCTCAGTAATATCTTTAGAAATTAGCGCAACTAAGCCTTTAACTGCCTGTTCTTTAATCAACCTTAAGTTAATAATTTTAACTTGATCTAGGCGAATAACGGTAGGAATAAATCGCAGCCATCTCCAGATAGGAATAAACAGAAAAATATCATACCAACGCCATAACATAGCCTCGCGCCAACGCAGGCCTTTATGAGTGCGAGCAATCCACCAAGTTCTCAGCATAAATTCCCAGAAAAAGATGGTACCAAATAAAAAATCGATCGCCTCAAAGTTATCTATCGGTCTCCCATCTTCTCCCAGGGGACGAAAATAATTAGTTTCTATTAAAGGTTGAATTTCTTGATTAAAAAACTTCAACTCTTTTTCCCAGCCATTTTGACTGAGATAATCCCAAGTCCAAAACTTCTGAAAGGCTGTTTTTGCGGAAACATTTTCTGTTTGAAAAACCCGCAAGCGCGTTTTATTTTTAATCTTCTCTAAAGTCCCAGTTTTCTCCGCCAAGGCAAAGGGATTATTATCAATCATATTGACACTTTTTTGGCGCAAATTGTCTAAAATTTTCTCGATTTCTTGGCGATATTCTTGCAGATTAAACTCTGGGTTAAAGAGCTTTTGATTAATTATTTGATTAAGTTTATTAACCGTCTCTAAATATTCACTGGTACTGCGATAGGGTTTAATTCCTTTCACCACATCATACTTAGCGATTCCTTTAACAAAGGGAATTTCTAGGGGTTTATCGGGAGGTATTTGTAATTCTTGAAAGGAAATCGGCCCGAGTTTTATTGGTTCATTAAATCTTAATAAAGTTATTTGCAAGCGTCCCTGTAACCAAAAATCTCGCAGGGGAATATAGGTTAAATCGAAAATAACCAGAATATAATTGCATAACACCAATAAGGCCATGCAAGTCTCAAAGAGATTGCGCGGGGAAAAACGACGGTTTCTGATCACGGGGTTTTTAGTCAAAGTCATTAGCCTAGAAAGCACACTTTGACCATGGTAAACCGAAAACGCCTAAACAGAGATGAGAAAACTAGAAAATAAACGTTTGGGTCTATAGTCGGCTCTCCAGCTTGTAGATTTTGTAGGCTGCATTAATCAAAGGTAACACACCTTATCTGAGGTGAAAATTTGTTCTTTCTAATTGTTGCTAGAAATGGGTTATGATGTTTATATGTTTAGGGGCTAAAGGAGAAAAATCATGGTACGTTGGTCACTAACCGGATCAGCTTTAGGACAAAAAGGCGCAAAAAAGGGAAGCTTATCCCAATACGTTGAAGAAGCGGTTAAACAAAGACTGAGCTTTGAAGAAACCGTAGATTCTGTCCAAGAACGTAACTTGCGTTATTCCGAGGAAGAAATCGAAGAATCTATCAATGAGGCTATCCGAGAAACTCGTGCTACGTCTCGTTCTTGATACCAATATTCTAATTTCTGCACTGTTACGCAAAAACACACCGCCTTATCTTCTTTATACAGCATATCCCTACCTAGGATGAAAATAATTATAAATTTCCTTAGCTAATTGTTCCCCAATGCCTGTCACCTGTTGCAATTGTTCTAGGGAAGCTTCGCGAATATAATCCAGAGAATGAAAATGAGCTAATAAATCTTTTTGTCGCTTAAAACCTAACCCCGGTATCTCATCAAGACGGGAACGGCGACTTTTTTGCATCCTTTGTTGTCGGTGAAAGCTAACAGCAAAGCGATGCGCTTCATCCCTGACTCGACGTAATAATTGCACTCCGGGTTGTTCCTTATCTGTCTCTAAAGGAGAGGATTCTCCGGGTAAAAAAATCTCCTCTCTCTGTTTAGCTAAACTAACAACTTTTACCTGTTCTAATAAATTCATCTCCCCTAAAACTGCCACCACTGCTGATAATTGTCCCTTTCCCCCATCAATCATGACCAAATCGGGAAAATCATCACTTTCGGCAATATTATCGGGATTTTCGGCATAAAGACGGAAACGCCGCCGAATTACTTCTGCTAAACTGGCAAAATCATCGGAATGGCCGATTTTAACCTCGGGATTTTTGATTTTATAGTGACGATAATGTTGATTAGCGGCCACCCCATCGATAAACACCACTCCCGACGCGACTGCATTAGAACCCTGAATATGAGAAATATCATAACCCTCGATGCGGTGGGGTAGTGCCGGTAAATCGAGAATTACCGCTAAATCCTGCAAAGACTGTAAATCTCGTTCGGCGCTTCTTTTCGTCTTTTCTAACTCATAAAGAGCGTTTTTCTCGACCATAGCTAATAAATCCGCTTTACTTTGCCGTTGGGGGACAGTTAACTCGACTTTGCGACCTTTTTTTTCCCTTAACCACCCCGCTAACACCTCACCTTCCGGTAATTCGCAGGGTAGCAGGATTTCGCTGGGAATTTCCACCCCTTCCACCGATAAATAATGTTCTTCCAGGACTTTTTGCAGGATTTCTCCCTCGTTTGCTGACTGACTATCGGCAAAAAATCCCAAACGTGCCACCAAACGACCAGAACGCACTTGGAATAATTGTATGCAACAATGCTGCTCGTCTTTAGCTAAAGCGATCGCGTCCCGGGATACGGTATCATCGGGTAAAGAGACTTTTTGATCGGTATTAAGAGCCTGTAATCCGCGAATTTGATCCCTAATCGTGGCCGCTTTTTCAAAATCTAGGTTTTCCGACGCTTCTAGCATCTTTGCTGCTAATTTCTCTAATAATTCCCCCGTCCTTCCCTGAAAAATCATCGCCACTTTCTGCAAGGTTTCCCGATAATCTTGGGGACTAATTAATTTTTGACAAACCCCTGGACAACGACCGATATCATAATTTAAACAGGGACGGTCTTTAAACAGAGGTTGGGGACGTTGACGCAGGGGAAAAGTGCGTTTAATTAGGTGTAAAGTGTGGCGCAGCAGCCTGGTATCGACGTAGGGACCATAATAACGGTCTTTTTGGTTATTTATCCTACGTTTGCGGGTGATAAAAATGCGCGGGTAGGTTTCCGACCAAGTAATACAAATGTATGGATATTTTTTATCGTCCTTGAGGAGAGTATTAAAATGGGGCTGATGTTGTTTAATTAGATTAGCTTCCAGGGCCAAAGATTCTGCTTCCGTGTCGGTGACGATAAATTCAATTTCTGTCACCTGTCGCACCATTAAAGCAATGCGGGGACTGAGGGGTTGACTGGGACGAAAATAGGAACGGACTCTAGACCGGAGTTTTTTGGATTTACCGATGTAGAGAATTTCGCCATTTTGGTCGCGCAGGAAGTACACTCCCGGTTCGAGGGGAATTTCCCGAAGACGATTTTCTAGGCGATCGAGGTCTTGGATTAGGGTAGAGTTAAGATTATTCCCGAACATCTTTTTATATTAGGGTTTGCGGCAAAAAGTTTGTCTTGGGTGTGGGGTGTGGGGTGTAGGGTGTGGGGTGTAGGGTTTTACCGATTTTCAGGGAAAAAGTCCCGGAATTTTCCCCCCCATTACTCCAATGGCCGGTACTTTTGGATTTCAAAAAGGTCTAAAAGTCTTATCGAACAATGTTTTTAGATTTATTCAGCAAACCCTATATTAGACAAAAAATTACGCCAGTGGGTATTAGCTGACGTTTGGCAAGATATTCAGGGCAAATCTTCACAAAAATTAATAGGCTTCTGATTCGATTTGCTTAATCGGGACGAAACATTCCCCGGGGAGAAGAATCGGTTTATTGTTAAAAATCAATTGTCCCCGATGATTGTCGCGGTTAATAGCGACACCAAAAGGACGTTTACTAACTCTGCTATTGAGGGTACAGTAGATGCGATAAATGCGTCTGGCCGCCCTTAAGACAGTAGGATCTAACAAAATTGGGATTTCCATATCGACACGTTGTTGTTCTGTTTTCTCGGATAGGGCTACCATATCACTCGTCTCCCCACGATTAAATTGACATATTTATTAAATCAATGTTATACGACGATTTCCGATTATGCCACTTTTGTTAGGATTCTAAAACTTTCAGGATGGCCTGGCCCATAGCTTGGCATCCCACTAAGGTCATACCTTCCGAGAAAATATCTCCGGTACGATAACCGAACTCTAAGACTTTTTCTACGGCTTTTTCCAGCGATGCTGCCGCTAAAGGCTGATTTAGCCCATATTTTAACATCATAGCAGCGCTGAGAATCTGGGCGATCGGATTGGCTTTATCTTGGCCGGCGATATCCGGGGCCGAACCGTGGACGGGTTCAAAAACTCCCACCCCAGCAGTCCCTAAACTAGCGGAGGGTAACATTCCGATACTACCGGTTAACATGGCCGCTTCATCGGAGAGAATATCACCGAATAAATTGCCCGTGACGATAGTATCAAATTGTTTGGGGGCCCGGACTAACTGCATGGCTGCGTTATCGACGTAGAGATGGGAAAGTTCCACATCGGGATAATTAGCGGCCATTTTCGTCATCCGGTCGCGCCAGAGTTGGGAAACATCAAGAACATTAGCTTTATCGACGGAACAGAGTTTATTGCCGCGTTTTTGGGCAATTTCAAAGGCTACCTTAGCGATGCGGTCCACCTCCGATTCCAAGTAAACCATGGTATTTACACCGCATTTTTCTCCCGTTTCTGTCTCAAAAATCCCCTTCGGTTGACCGAAGTAGACACCCCCGGTCAATTCCCGGACGACCATGATATCCACTCCCTCGATAATCTCCCGTTTGAGACTAGAAGCGTCGATTAATTGCGGAAAAATGGTGGCAGGACGCAAATTAGCAAAAAGACCTAAGCCAGATCTTAAGCCTAATAATCCCGTTTCTGGCCTTTGCTGCCGGGGCAAATTATCCCATTTATAACCCCCGATAGCGGCCAGGAGAACAGCATCACTATTTTTACAGGCGCTCAGGGTTGCTTCGGGGAGGGGACTGCCGGTTTCATCAATGGCTGCCCCTCCAATTAAAGCGGTTTGGAAGTCAAACTGGAGGTCAAATTTTTTAGCGATGACTTTCAGTATCTCTACGGTGACAGCGAGGATTTCCGGCCCGATGCCATCGCCGGGTAGTAGGGTAATGCGATACTGTTGCGTCATAGTTCTAGAACGGTAAAATAGGTCAGACTCTTAATTATAACATAGTTAGGGTTGGCTGAATAAATCTAAAAACCTTGTTGGATAAGGCTTTTAGACTTTTTTCCCCTCAAAAAGTGCCAGCGATTGCAGTGATTGGGGGGAAAATTCAGGCACTTTTTCCCTGAAAATCGGTAAAATCCTACACCCTACACCCAGGAAAAACTTTTTGCCGCAAACCCTAATTAAAGGGGTAGTTAATCCCCATTAACTACACTAATTCTACATGGGAATCATCCCCGATCATAAAGCGTAAAGCTTTTGGACGTTGGGGGGCAATTTCTAATTTTGCCCGTCGTCCGATCACACTATCAACTATGCGCTGATGAATGCCAATAATCGTGGCATCTTTGAGAATAACACTGTGTTCTATGTCGGCATCGATTAATTTTACTCCATTAGCCACACTACTATAGGGACCGATAAAACAATTCTCAATGTGACAATTTTCTCCAATAATGACAGGGCCGCGAATGGTACTATTAATAATTTTACTACCCTGACCAATTTGTACCCGTCCGATCGCCTGACTATTAGCATCAATTTCTCCCTGCAAAGCGATTTCTAGACTGGTATCAAGGATAATCCGATTTGCCTCTAATAAATCATCTTTTTTACCCGTATCTAACCACCAACCCAGTAGTTTATTGGCTTCTACTGCTTTATTTTGATTGATTAATTCTTGGATAGCGTCGGTAATTTCTAACTCACCCCGGCCCGAAGGTTGAATAGATGCGATCGCTTGGTGAATGGTGGGGGCAAAAAAATAAATCCCCACCAAAGCTAAATTTGAGGGGGGGTCTTTGGGTTTTTCGACTAAGTATAAAACTTTGCCGGTTTCATCGACTTTTGCCACCCCAAAAGCACTGGGATTAGACACTTTTCGCAGGAGAATTAAAGCATCAAGGGACTGTTTTTGGAAAGAGTCTAAAAAGGGCGATAAATCATCCTCAATTAGGTTATCACCCAAGTACATAATAAAGGGGGAATCTGCTAGGAAAGATTGGGCAGTTTTGACCGCGTGAGCTAATCCGGCTGGTTGATCTTGGCGAATATAAGTTATCTTAGCCCCAAACTGTTCACCACTGCCCGTGGTCTGACGAATTTCTTCCCCGGTTTCGGGACTGATAATAATGCCAATATCAGTAATTCCTGCGGCGACAATTGACTCGATTCCATACCATAAAATCGGTTTATTGGCCACGGGAACTAACTGTTTTGCCCCAGTATAGGTTAGGGGACGTAACCTCGTACCTTTGCCACCGGATAAAATTAGTGCTTTCATAGTTTTAAAGATTAAATAGTTGATTGAGCATAGCTTTGAGAGAATCCCGCCAATAGGGAGGAATATAACCCAATTGTTGCGAGATTTTTTGACTGGAAAGAACCGAGTAGGCTGGACGCACCGCCGGGGTAGGATATTCAGCCGTAGTAATCGGAATTACTCTCTGAATTTTTAAGGGAATACCGCTTATTTTTGCCTCCTCAAAAATCGCTTTAGTTAAATCAAACCAACTGGCGACACCGCTATTAGTAAAATTATAGATTCCTGCGGGATTATCGGCATTAATTAAAAGGTGAGTAATTGCTGCGGCGATATCTTTAGACCAAGTGGGACTTCCCAGCTGATCGACAACTACTTTTAACTCCTCTCTTTCCTTGCCTAATCTCAGCATGGTTTTGACAAAATTACTTTTGCCATAACTGCCGTAAACCCAAGCAGTCCGCAGGATAATTGCCTGAGAATTAACAGTCTTAATCTCCTCTTCTCCCCTTAACTTTGATTGTCCATAAACCCCCAAAGGATTAGTCAGATCGGTTTCTAGATAGGGGGTATTTTTTCGACCATCAAACACATAATCGGTGGAAATATGGAGAAATTTAGCTTGAATTTTCTCGGCAGATTCCGCCATGATTTTCGGGGCTGTAGCATTGATAGAATAGGCTAAATCTGGCTCGGTTTCGGCTTTATCCACTGCCGTATAAGCGGCGGCATTAACCAGATAATCGGGGTGAATTTCCCTAATTAACTGGCCGATTTTTTCCGAGTTAGTTAAATCCAGTTCTTCTCGACCGATACTAATAACTTCGCCCAGGGATGGTAAAGTTACTTGTAACTCTTGTCCTACTTGACCTTTAGCACCAATTAGTAAAACTTTTTTCATTGTCTTTAGGGGAAAACTTCCACGGATTTAAAGGGTTGTCCAGCTTGGTCTTTAGGGGAGAGAATCGGGGGGGGCTCTAGAGGCCAGTCAATCCCTAAATCGGCATCATTCCATAAAATTGTTTTTTCGTATTGAGGATAATAATAATTAGTGGTTTTGTAGAGAAATTCGGCTCGATCAGAGAGGACTAGAAAACCATGGGCAAAACCTTCCGGGACCCAGAAAATACGTTTATTTTCCGCACTTAAAACACAGCCTACCCATTGCCCAAAAGTGGGGGAACTTTTACGCGCATCCACTGCCACATCAAAAACACTACCGCTCACTACTCGCACCAGTTTACCCTGGGGATTGGGGATTTGATAGTGTAATCCTCGCAGGACATTTTTTAGGGACATAGAGTGATTATCCTGGACAAAAGTGGTATTAACCCCAGTTTTTTCTCGAAAATCTTTCTGATTAAAACTCTCCAAGAAAAAACCTCGATCGTCTCCGTAAACTTGCGGTTCAATAATTAAAACATCAGGAATTTCCGTCGGAATAACTTTCATAAAATCGGAGACAAGATAACTTTTGCGGGTAGTCTAGCACAAAAGGGTATTTTTTTCTAAATTTTTTGATTAATCTTTCCTCGGTAACTGAATAATGATAAGATGAGCCTAACTTAGTCAGAGCATAAACGACGTGGTACAAGTCTCTACACACACCGCTACTCAATCTATCCCCGTGGAGGGAGAAGCCTTAAAAAACTGGTTACAGACTAGGGCTAATCAGATTATCGCCGGCGATCGACTCAGTAAGCAAGAGGCCCTAGCTTTAACTGCGATCGAAGGTCAGGAAAATATTTTCAGCTTATGTGAGGCTGCCGATCGCATTCGTCAGGCCTGTTGTGGTAATACGGTGGATTTATGTAGCATTATCAACATAAAATCGGGAAGTTGTTCGGAAAATTGCAGTTTTTGTTCCCAATCCGCCCACCATCCCGGACAAGATTCGCCTATCTACGGTTTAAAAAGTCGTGAGGAAATCGTCAGCCATGCGAAAGCAGCAGCCGACGCGGGGGCCAAACGCTTCTGTTTAGTTAGTCAAGGCCGGGGATTAAAGTATAATAGCCCTAAATCGCAGGAATTCGAGGAAATACTGGCCACAGTTCAAGAAATCATCGAAACGGCCAAGATTAAACCCTGTTGCGCCCTCGGAGAGTTAACCCTTGCCCAAGCGCAAGCCTTAAAAGAAGCCGGAGTTACCCGTTATAATCACAATCTGGAGGCTGCCGAGAATTTTTATCCTAACGTGGTCTCCACCCACAGTTGGCAGGATCGGGTAGAAACGGTTAAAAACCTGAAAGCGGCGGGAATTCAGGCTTGTACGGGCGGAATTATCGGTATGGGCGAAAGTTGGACCGATCGCATTGATTTAGCTTTTTCCCTGGCGGAATTAGAAGTGGAATCAGTGCCGATTAACCTATTAAACCCCAGAAGTGGCACCCCTTTAGGTCATTTACCCAAACTGGATCCCTTGACTGCCCTAAAAGCGATCGCTATTTTCCGGTTTATTTTACCCCAACAAATCCTCCGTTATGCCGGGGGACGAGAGGCGGTGATGGGAGAATTGCAAAATCTGGGGCTAAAATCGGGAATTAATGCTATGCTGATTGGGCATTATTTGACCACTCTAGGACAACCCCCCCAACAGGATCAGGCGATGTTGGCTGATCTTAGTTTAATAGGAGGAGAAGCCCCCATCCCCGGTGAATACCAACCCCAACAGGCAACCTAAATCACGTCGAGGACGAGAATCTCCGCCGCGGCGCACTTCCGTATCGGTTCCCAATGAGTTACTCTGGGCTTTGATTGGTTTGTTGCTGACAATTTTTAGTACATTTGTTCCAGTCAGCCTAGCTAGTTGGTCGGCTACTACGGGTCTATCTTCGCAAAAACTGGGCATAACTTACCAAATTGGCGCAGTATTATTAACGGGCTGTCTGGGGGGCAAAAATGCCGGGCTTCTCGCCCAGGTGGCCTATATTTTTCTCGGTTTAACTTGGTTGCCCGTGTTTGCCCAGGGCGGGGGAATGGGTTATCTGAAAGAAGCCAGTTTTGGCTATATTTTAGGCTTTATGCCGGGGGCATGGCTGTGTGGTTGGCTGGCTTTTCGCTGGCGCGCCAAGATAGAAACTCTGGCTTTAAGTGCTTTTGCCGGTTTGTTAGTTATTCATCTGTGCGGTTTATTATATATGCTGGGATTGTCGATTTTTCAGCCCCAAGCCAGTCAAATCACCTTTCCCGATAGTTTGCCCACCCTATTTATGAATTATTCAGTCTGGCCATTTTTAGGGCAGTTAGTAGTAATTTGTGTGGTGGTAATTATTGCCTTTTTCTTCCGTAAATTATTATTTTATTGATGCCACAGCCAATGTTAAAAAAGAATCGCTGGTTTTGGATAGTGGCGGTGATTGGTCTAAGTTTAGACCAAGTAACTAAGTATATAACCGTGCAGAGTTTTGAGCAAATTGGTGAGACTTTCCCGATTATTCCGGGGGTTTTTCATTTCACCTATGTGATTAATACTGGGGCGGCTTTTAGCGCTTTTCGGGGCGGTGTTGGTTGGCTAAAATGGCTATCCTTATTAGTTAGTTTGGGATTAATGGCTTTTGCTTACTTTGGACCGCATTTAAGCCGTTGGGAACAATTGGCCTACGGTTTTATTTTAGCAGGGGCTTTCGGCAATGGTATCGATCGCTTTTTGTTTGGTTATGTGGTGGATTTTCTCGATTTTAGATTGATTAATTTTCCTGTTTTTAATCTGGCTGATGTCTTTATTAATATCGGGATTATTTGCCTATTAATTTCTACCTTTCCCCACAAGTCTAGGGTCCTGTAGGGGCGAAGCATTCGGGCGATAACCTATCGCTGAAACTGTAGATTTCCTATCCGAATGCTTCGCCCTTACTTTTTCTGTTCAAAAAAATTGGGGATTTAGTATTATATTCCTGGAGTCCTGATAATTTAAATATTTTGGAAATCTAGATAATTCCTGTTGAGTACCAATCATAATAAATCCGTTGAGTATAAGCTACATATCAGCAGAGACACTCATGCAAAAGGCAACCCCCCCAACCCCCCGACATCGGGGGGGGTTGGGGAGAATAGATAATCAGTTTTTAATAACTGGATTTAGTATTACATATTCCTGTGCTTGTTCAAGCAAATAATAAACGTCCTTTAGGTTCAGGAATTTCTCGGCCTAATTCCTGTGCTGTTTCAATCCATTGTTGAATAATGATTTCAGCATTTTGCACAGCTTCTTGATAAGTTTCTCCATCAGCCATACATCCTGCAAGTTCTGGAACTTCAACGATAAATAGTTGATCCTCATTACTCCAGTAAATAATCAGTTCATAACGAATTTTCATCTTGATATCCTAACTTATATTTTAAAATCAGACTACGAATTTGCTTAACTTGATAGACTTTGGCTTTTCCTTGTTTGGGTTGCAGATTTAAAATTTCTTCAACTCCTTCTTTAGTAAAAATATGATGACTTCCTCCTATTCGTTGATCAAATCCTAATTTCCTCAGTAGTTGACAAAGTTGCTCGAAGGCAATGTTAGCATCAGAATTACCTAAAAGAATTTTAATCAATAATTTATCCTGTTTACTCATACATCCGATAAATATAAGTAGGGAGGCACAATTATTTGTAGGATTGGTTAGCGGTAGCGTAACATGATCGGGCGTTGGGTTTCATGCTTCAACCCAACCTACGTTCTGGAAAAAAACTTAATTGAAGCTCATTTACCTAGATAAAAATAAGCTATTATTCCTGTTTTTTATCGGTGCTGGGTGGATGCCAACCTCCCCGGATCCATAATCGACGAACTTTAACGATAAAACCTTCATTATGATTGTCATCATTTAAGTCCAAACGTTCAATAGTTGCCCTAGCGATGGGAGTAAGTCCCACTATTTTTAAAGCATCTGGTGTCCAGATAAAATGTTCTTGCCAATGCTGTTGGCGCGGATTGAATATTTCTACCTCTTGTTCTGTTTTCGGATCAATTGCCTTGATAAAATTGTAGCGATATCTGTTACATCTTTGGCAAGCTAAAGCTAAGTTTGCCAATTCATCTTTGCCTCCTAAAGATTTGGGCTGAATGTGATCTACTTCAAATAATGCGGCACTAATTTCTTCTGGAGAATGACAGTATTCACACAGATAGTTGGCTCTTGCTCGGACTTGTAATCGAGTGGTGATACTAATCATTTAGATTCAGCAACTATTCGCGCATTTAACAGCGTGAAAATCTCGTTTAACTCTAAAATACCGGCCAATTCTGCGGTTTCTTGAGAATTAAGTTGGGAATTTTTTTCTAGTTCCCGTAGTTCCTCCAATCGACACTGCAATTCCTCGGTGAATTTAAAAAGATAATTTTCCCTTACTGGCGATAGCTTAATTCCTTTTTCAATCCAGGAAGAGGGCTTGACCATCAGTTGAGTTAACATCACTTTCTCCCTAACTTTAATCCCTAACTTAATCCTAACACGATTATTTATCCTCGATCGGGTGAGCAATGCCCACCCGAAAAACTATGCTTCTGTTGCAGAATTAGAGCGATCGAATTTACTAACTAACTGAGGATTTTCTGACCAAGCATCGATAATACTCATATTGCCATTGAGAAAATTCTGTTTAATAGCGCGGCGTTGAATTTTGCCACTGGCAGTTTTGAGAATTGTTCCCGATTTAGCCAGAACAATGGCATGGGTCATAATTTCGTGTTCTTCGGCGATTTCCTGACGGATATCGGCGATTAATTTGGCCGTATCTAATTCGCCGCTGCGACGTTCCAATTCCTGGACAATAACTAACTGTTCTTCCCCATTATCTTCAATGGAAAAAGCGGCACCATAATCGGGACGAAAAACCTCATTAAGATGCTGTACTGACCATTCTAAATCCTGGGGATAATGATTACTGCCACGGACAATAATTAAATCCTTAATCCGTCCCGTGATATACAATTCCCCATCGAGAAGAAAACCTAAATCTCCCGTGCGTAAAAACGGTCCTTCTCCTGTATCAGCAAGATAAGCTTGAAAAGTCTCTTTGGTTGCGTCTTCCCGTTGCCAATATCCAGCGGCCATACTGGGGTCACTGGCCCAAATTTCGCCCACTTCATCGGCTGCACAAAGGGTGAAAGTATCGGGATTAACGATAGCTATACGGGTATCACAGACGCGACGACCACAACTGGGGACGGATCTAACTCCCGTGGTTCGATCGGAACCTACAGGGACAATTTTACCGCGTTCGTAGGCGGTTGCATCCAAAGCGGTGATAATTGGGGTGGTTCCCTTGGGTTTATTGGAAATCAAGAGGGTATATTCAGCTAATCCGTAGGCAGGGGCGAAAGTTTGCCAAGAAAAGCCGTAATCTGCAAAAGTATCGACAAATTTGGCCATGACCTTCGGATTAATCGGTTCGGCGGCATTTCCCGCGGCCTGCCAACTGCTCAGGTCTAATTCCGCTAAATCGGCAGCTTTAATCCTGCGAGTACAAAGATCATAGGCGAAGTTGGGGGCCTGACTATGAGTAACTTTGTACTTAGTAATATTTTTTAACCACTGCATCGGACGCTTAATAAAAGCAAAGGGAGACATGAGATAGCAGGGTGTACCGTTGTAGAGGGGGACGGTGATACCCTCGACTAACCCGTAATCGTGGAAATAGGGCATCCAAGTTAGGGTAACGCTATCCGGTTCGTAACCACAAGCTTTTTGCAAGTAACCGCAATGGTGCATCAGGTTAAAATGACTTAGCATCACTCCTTTGGGGATATTAGTCGAACCGGAGGTATATTGCAGATAGGCAAGCGCCGATTTATCCACCTGGGGATCTTGCCATTGGTCCGCGAGGGAAATATCAATACTTTCGGTAGTAATCCATTTCATTTGGTCGAATTCTGGAAATTCTTCCTTAACACCTTCAATAAGAGTCAGAATACTTTCGGTAACTAGGGCAAAGGTGGCATTAGCATCCTTGACAATTGCTCGTAAACGGGGCAGAGTGCGCTTAAGTCGTCCCGATTCCGGTGGGGGGACGGGAATGGCAATCACTCCCCCGTAGAGACAACCACAAAAAGCGGCCACTACTTCTAAACTTTGAGGATAGAGTAACAGGGCCCGTTCTCCCAGCGCCTGGTATTTTTGCAAATAGGCGGCGATTGCTCTTGCTTGGCGATCGAGTTCACTGTAGGTTAAAGGTGGGGTTTCTTTTTTACCATCGATAAGAAAAGTGTAGGCATGGCCGTCTGGTTGTGCCGTGGCGCGGTAACGTAAGAGTTCTACTAGGGTGGCAGGTTGAATTAAGGTTTCAGTCATCGTTGTTATCGGGCTTATTGGGGGCCATTGTATAGAAGTTTTAAGATATTTGCCCATGGCGCTAGGATAAAGTGCCGAAGGCGATCGGTCAAGGTATAGGATTAAGTTATTGGTTAAAATCCCGCCCGCCTTATCTGTGCAATTGTGGTAAAAAGCTATAATTAATCAACCCTAAAATACCGGAAAAAGTCATGACAGCCCTAGACATGATCCCAGATGTCACCTATCTCCCCACAGATTTATGGAGTGATGAACCACCCTTGGAAAGTGATCTACACCTGCAACAGATCATCATTCTCCTTAGTTGTCTAGAATTATTATGGCGCGAGAGGAGTGATTACTACGCTTCGGGAAATCTAACCATCTACTACAACGAGGAACAACTGAAAAAACGTGATTTCTGTGGTCCTGATTTTTTTGTGGTTTTAGATACCGAAAAGCGTCCCCGCAAAAGTTGGGTAGTTTGGGGAGAACAGGGTAAATATCCGGATCTAATTGTCGAGATTCTCTCCGATTCTACGGCCAATATTGACCGCAATAACAAGAAAATTCTCTACCAAAATACCTTTCGCACTCCTAATTATTTTGGGTTCGATCCTAATAGTTTAGAATTGCAGGGATTTAGACTAATTGAGGGACAATATCGAGCCATTTCTCCCAATGACCAAGGTTATTTATGGAGTGAACAGTTAGGATTATATTTAGGCATATTTGACCGTAAACTGCGTTATTTTACCGCCGATGGTCAATTAGTCCCCACTCCTCAAGAAGCTGAGTTACAGCAACGACAGGCAAAAGAACAGGCTATTTTAGAGAAAGAACAGGCTCTTTTAGAGAAAGAAAGGGAACGACAAGCTAAAGAAAAATTGGCCCAAAAACTACGAGAATTAGGCATTGATCCCGATACAATTTAGGGGAAATATTATTTTCTAGTAACTATGGTGACAGCAGCGCCCCTAGTGGGTGTAATTATGGGCAGTGATTCCGACTTACCCACCATGAAAGAAGCGATCGCAGTTTTAGAGGTTTTTCAGATTAGCCACGAAGTCGCCATCGTCTCGGCCCATCGTACCCCCGAAAAAATGTTTGAATACGCCAAAAACGCTCATAGGAGGGGAATAAAAGTGATTATCGCCGGAGCCGGCGGCGCTGCCCATTTACCCGGGATGGTGGCATCTTTAACCCCCTTACCCGTGATTGGGGTTCCCGTAGTCACGCGCACTTTACAAGGGTTAGACTCTCTCTATTCAATTGTACAGATGCCCGCAGGCATTCCCGTGGCCACGGTGGCGATCGGTAATGCCAAAAATGCCGGACTTTTAGCGGTTCAAATTCTCGCCACCGGTAATGCCGATCTTTTAGAGCAAGTTATCGCCTATCGTCAATCCCTCACCGATTCCGTCCTCGAAAAACAAAGCAATCTTCAACGACTAGGCTATCAAGACTATCTAGAGCAGAGTTCACCTAAGTAGGGTAGATTGAGAAAAGATTAAGTAACAAATTATGAAGTAATTATGCGTTGGATCACCGCTTGTGTATTGAGTCTATTGCTCTTTTTTGCCCTACCCATAGCGGCTTATGCCGATAGCCCGACTATTAGCGAAGAACAGATTAGAGAAGGGGAAGTTATCGCCGAAAAAGCCCTAGAAGCCACAGAAAAAGGGGATTACGCCCAGGCCGAAAGCTATTGGACCCAATTAGTCGCCAAATTCCCCACTAACCCCGCCGTCTGGAGTAATCGCGGCAATGCCAGAGTCAGTCTCAATAAATTAGAGGATGCGATCGCTGATTTTAACCAAGCGATCGCCATTGCTCCCGATGCCCCCGATCCCTACCTCAATCGCGGCACCGCTTTAGAGGGAGAAGGCAAATATCAAGAAGCGATCGCCGATTATAATAAAGTTTTAGAACTGGATCCCAATGATGCCTTTGCCTATAACAATCGCGGCAACGCCGAAGGCGGTTTAGGGGACTGGGAAGCCGCCGTCAAAGACTATCGCCAAGCCACTCAACTAGCCCCGAATTTTGCCTGGGCGCAAGCTAATCTGGCTCTGGCCCTGTACGAATTGGGCAGATATCCAGAAGCAGTCCAAAAAATGCGGAATATTGCCCGCAAATACCCCATGTTTCCCGATGTCAGAGCCGCCTTAAGCGCCGTTTTATGGACCCAAGGACAACAGGGAGAGGCGGAAAGCAATTGGGTAGCCGCCGTCGGCATGGATACCCGCTATCAAGACCTCGATTGGGTAAAAAGCGTGCGCCGTTGGCCGCCAAATATGGTTCTAGCCTTAGATAAGTTTCTTAACTTAAAGTAAAGAAGGACTAAATAGCAATTTTTCTCGCAGTAGCGGGACTCAGAGGCAAATTATCCGGAAATCGGCGACTAAGATACAGTTGAGATGTGCTGGGTTGTACTGCATTTAAACTGCGTCGGGGAAATTTTAGTACAAATGCTCAAACTTCCTCGACCCAGATATGGTTAAATTATCATTTCTGGACGACCAGCTACTGTTCCCCGTTCCCCAAAAGGAAAACTTTGTACCTACCATTAAGATAACTGCTGTATCTGCAATTGCCTTTTTTACTCGTACTCAGATTAACCATGACCGAGCCAACCCGATTAAACTATCACGATACCTATTCTTGTCCCGTCTGTCGCCATGGTAAAATTGCCGCTTTACCACTCATGGAAGCCTATGCTTGTAACTTTTGTCAACACATTTTTACTGCTAATTTAGAACAACAAGTTTTAAAAATGGCCGATAGTCAATTACCCTTAACTTGGTATTGGAATGGTAAGTATTGGCAGGGTTTACCGAGAGAAGGAATGGAGATGGCAGGTTTTTACTTAATTATCGGTTTAGGATTTGTGATTTTTCCCACAGCAATTGTGGCTACGGGAGCCTATCTTTTTCCTCCAGTTGAGGGGAGTCCTTTGTCATGGGTGCCTCTATTTTGGTCGATTTTAACCTTTGTTTGCCATGCTATTTGTTTACTCTGGTTAATGATCGAATATTATCAGTTTCCCGTTAATATGTATCTGCGGGCCTTGGCTCGTCGTTGGCAAAATTCTGTCGTCACTAGATTATTATCCTAGTAAACATTCAATCCCAGAAAGGAGAGCAGGAAGTGGGGTGTAGGGTGTGGGGATAAAAAATCTGATAACTGATAACTGATAACTGATTACTGATTACTGATAAATGTTCCCTAAATTATTCCCAAAGGACAAAATTGACCCGATAATTCTAGTTTATTGTTTTGCAGCAGATATAAACCGTATTCAATTCCTTCTACTACTGCTTGATAGGAAGCTTCCAAAATATTACTAGACACTCCCACGGTAGTCCATCTTTGTTGACCGTTACTCGACTCGATTAAAACCCTAGTTTTCGCTGCCGTTCCCGAACCACTATCGAGGATTCTCACTTTATAATCGGTCAGGTGAAAGTGAGCAATTTCGGGATAGAATTTGACTAAAGCCTTTCTTAAAGCTCGATCTAAAGCAGCCACGGGCCCGTTACCCTCGGCCACTTCTAATAAATCTTCCTCTTTTACCCGTACTTTAATTGTAGCGATCGCATTACCACTATCCCGCAGCATATCACAATAAACTTGGAATCCTTTTAATTCAAAAAGGTGGCTTCTCTGTCCCAAAGCTTCCCGCATTAATAACTCAAAACTAGCTTCGGCTGCCTCAAATTGATAACCCTCACTTTCCAAGATTTTTAAACGTTCCAAAATTTGCCGACAGGTGGGATCATCTTTATTTAAATCGATGCCAAAACTGCGCGCTTTCGCTAACACATTACTTAATCCCGATTGGTCAGAAATGACGATGCGGCGCTGATTCCCGATCGCTTCCGGGTTAATATGTTCGTAGGTTAGGGGATTTTTCGCCACCGCAGAAACGTGAATGCCGCCTTTATGGGCAAAAGCGGAGCGTCCGACGAAGGGAGCATGATCATCCGGGGCTAAATTGACCATTTCGCTGATTTTTCGGCTAGTTCCCGCCAATCGGCCTAATTGATTTTCTTCTAGGCAAGAAAAGCCCATTTTTAACTGAAGATTGGGAATTAAAGTACATAAATTGGCATTGCCGCAGCGTTCCCCATAACCGTTAATTGTGCCTTGAATCATGCGTGCGCCCTCGTTAACTGCCGCTAAGGAGTTAGCCACGGCGGTTCCTGCGTCATTATGAGCATGGATGCCTAATTGAGGCGCATTTTCCTCATCGGGATCGATGCCCAATTTCTCCCGCACTTTCTCCACAATAGGGGCGATTTCTTGGGGTAAAGTGCCACCGTTGGTATCACAGAAAACTAACCATTCGGCCCCGGCATCCCTGGCGGTTTTGAGGGTTAAAAGGGCGTATTCGGGGTTATTTTTGTAACCATCAAACCAATGTTCGGCATCATAAATGACTCGTTTTCCCTGACAGCGTAGATACTCGATCGTATCTCCTATCATGGCTAAATTCTCCTCCAGACTGGTTTTTAAGCCCTCTGTGACGTGCAGATCCCAAGATTTGCCGAAAATTGTCACCCAACGGGTTCTAGCGGCGAGAATGGCGGTTAACATCCGATCTTCCCGGGCCTCGATATGGGGGCGACGAGTGGAACAAAAAGCGACTAATTCCGCTTGTTTTAGGGGTTCTTCGTGCAGTTTCCAGAAAAATTGACCGTCTCTAGGGTTTGCGCCCGGCCAACCGCCTTCGATAAAAGGAATACCCATCCGATCTAATTCCCTGGCGATTTTAATTTTATCTTCGAGGGAGAGGGAAATACCTTCTCGCTGGGCCCCGTCCCGGAGAGTAGTGTCATAGACCCAAATGCGCTTACCATTGTTCATATAAATAGTCAATAGGTGTTAATATTAATTAATAACTGTAGCAAGTTAAAATCACGCCCCTAATGCCTAGAATAACAGTTTACGGTCAAACAATCACCTGCGATCGAGGTGCAAATCTCCGTCGCGTATTATTAAAACATGACATTTCTTTGTATAATGGCGGTTCCAAGTTAATCAATTGTCGCGGCATCGGCAGCTGTGGAACCTGTGCGGTGGCAATTGTTGGCGAAGTTTCTGCTATCAATTGGCAGGAAAAAGCGCGCCTTTCTTTGCCTCCCCATAACCCCGATAATAACCGTCGTCTTGCTTGTCAAGTCAAAGTTTTTGGTGATATCGAAGTTACTAAATACGATGGTTTTTGGGGACAAGGAGACTCAGTGATCAGTTATCAGTGATCAGTTATCAGTGATCAGTTATCAGTTATCAGTTTTGAGTTATCAGTGAGCAGTATTAAGTATTAAAGTGTTAAAGTATTAAGTGGCAAGTTCGGAGCCTTCTTTTCACTGTTTACTGTTTACTGATTAAGGTTATCAAATGAACGAGACAATAACTTTTCGGATATCACCAATAATTCGGGTAACTTTATTAAGTTTATATGTGGCGTTAACCATCCCTTTACCCTTTTTAGCAAAAGTCACCAATTCCCCTGTTAATCCCAATTTTCTCTGGGTAGGAATTAGCTTAGGATTAATCGCTTTATACGGAGCTTTAAGTGAAAGAGTCATTTTATCAGAAACAGGGATACAAGTTACCTATCCCCAATGGTTTCCTGCTTTTCTTCGCTCTGGTTGGTGGTTAAATTGGACAGATATAAAAGAACTTAAATGTCGCAGTACAGGACAGGGTGGTTTAGTTTATTATTTCCTTGATCGCTCCTCGGAAAAAGCCTATTTATTGCCGATGCGAGTAGTGGGATTTAATCGCATGGTCAAAATAATCGCGGAAAAAACTAACTTGGATATGACTGATATTCGCCCCCTTTCTCAGCCTTGGATGTATGGAATTCTTTTTATTCTCACCCTATTTTTATTATTAGTCGATGCTTGGACTATTGCTACGGCGAGAACTATTATTCCCTAATAAATTCGGCTCAAAACGTAATCTACTAGCTCGATTAACACATCTTTTGAGGGAGAAGAAGCTAAACATTCAAGGTGTTTTAAGGCACTTTGACCGTATTGATCGGCTAATTCTTTTGAGCGAGGAATACCTTGGCTAGAGTGAATAAAATCAAGAGCTTTTTCGATGTCTCCTTCCTGACTAAATTCCCGCTCGATTAACACTTCTATATAGGGATTTTCCTCCATAGCAAAGAGAGCGGGAGCGGTGATATTACCACTGATCAAATCGGAGCCAGAGGGTTTTCCTAATACTTCCGTAGGGGAGGTAAAATCGAGAATATCATCGACGATTTGAAAAGCTAATCCTAAATCGCGACCATAATTATATAAATGATGATTAACTTCAGCTGATTGCTCGCTTAATACCCCAGCCGCTTTGGCACTGTTGGCAATTAAAGAAGCAGTTTTGTAGTAACTTTTTTCTAGATAAGCTGCCAAGGAGATACTGGTATCAAAGCGATTAATTCCCTGTTGAATTTCCCCTTCAGCAAAATCGCGAATCACTTCTGAGAGCAATTTTACCACTTCTAAATTATCTAAATTTGCTAGATACCAAGAGGATTGAGCGAAAAGAAAATCCCCCGCTAAAACCGCCACGCGATTGTCAAATAAACTGTTAACGGTGGGAACACCGCGCCGCAATTCTGCCTCATCTACCACATCATCATGGACGAGACTGGCAGTGTGGATCATCTCCGTGATTTCCGCTAATCGACGATGACGGGGAGTGATATCCCGGTCTAACATGGTAGCGCGAGACACTAACAACACGATCGCCGGTCGAACGCGTTTACCACCGGCCTCGAACAAATGTTCTGCTGCCGCCGCTAAAATGGGATGACGAGCGCCGACGAGATTTTTTAAGTTATCGGTCAAAAGACGGAGATCATCGTCAACGGGTGCGAATAAAGAAGTTGTTGGGATCATTGGTTAGCCAATTGGCGAGATAGTTACGAAAGTTTACATATCCTTACATTTATTTTAAGCTAACCGTCCAGACTAGGGAAGGGGAAGCATCAGTGATCAGTGAGGGGTTGGGGTTTTAGGGTTTTAGGGTTTTAGTTGAAATTTCCCCACTTCCCCACCTCCCCACCTCCCCACCTCCCCAGTTCCCCATTTCCCCACTTCCCACTTCCCCACTTCCCCACCTCCCCACCTCCCCACTTCCCTGGTCCCTAATCTTTTTCCCGACAAAACTCTTGTCATTGTCAAGACTCTAGGGTAACTTGTATATAAAAATTAATAAAGCGAGAAGTATTAGAACGATGTTGAGACTAATTAGCGACTTTGACGGCCCGATAATGGACGTATCCGAGCGATATTACCAAGTTTATCAAGAGTGTTTACAGAAAACCGCCTATAAAGGTCAAATTATCGGGGAATTATCGAAAGCGGAATTCTGGCAGTTAAAACGGGATCAGGTTTCTGAGAAGCGTATCGGGGAAATGTCAGGATTAGATGAAGATCAAGCGCGTAAATTTGCCCATCTTCGTCGTCAAACTGTCCATACTTTACCCTATCTTGTCCACGATCGCCCGGTGGTTGGTTCTTTGGAAACTCTCCAGAAAATCCAAGAGTTAAAGATCGATTTAGTCGTGATGACGATGCGGCGGGTATCCGAGCTAGATCATGCCTTTAATCGCCACGATATCGGTCGTTTTTTCGCCGCTAATCGTCGTTATTGTCTAAATAACAATTACACCAAAACCAACGACGTGCGCGACAAAACCCTGCTTATGGCTAAGGCCGCTAAAGAACTGCCGGCGGCTGCCGATACTTGGATGGTGGGGGATACGGAAGCGGATATTGCCGCCGCTAAAAGCCAAAATATTAAGGTTATTGGCGTATTATCGGGGATTCGCAGCCGTTCCCGTTTAGAGAGCTACGAGCCTGATTATATCGTCAATAACCTTGGGGAAGCAGTGGACGTGATCTTAGGCTCCCTACGAGCGATTGGTTAACGGAAAAAACTACTAATCACCCAAAAGATTAGAAAAGTGACGAGCGCATAAATTTGGCGATCGCCGAAGATATGCAAATCAGCCTTGGCCGCTAAACTGGCTAATCCCGCTCCCAGAGCGACTCCTAGCACTAAACCAGCGAGAGTGAATAGTAAGGCGCGGCCAAAACGTTTTTCCTTGCGGTTGAAAAAATAGATATTAACGAAAACGCCAAAAGCTAAGAGCAGCGGTAAGAGAGAGCCACTGGGATCGGGAACTAACAGCGTTATTGCTCCTAAACAAGCGTAAATCACTGCTGGTACACCGATATCCCGTGCAGAAGGTGTATCGATTAAGCTTTGCCACCAGTTAGGAGATTTGCTGCTAGTAACCGGTTTACTTTCCACCGGAATCGCCAGACGTTCAGGAAAACGAATGCGATCGGGTACTTTAATTCTACCCTCCTGTCGCATCCGCAGTCGATCCATGAGGACGGAATCGTAGGCCGCCTCGATCAATTCGACAATTTTGCTATCATTTTGATACTGTTGCACCAGTCTTTGTTTGGCCTCTTGAATTTCTTCAAAAGAGGATTCTTCAGTAACCCCAAGTTGTTCGTAGGGATTCTGTTCACTCATGAACATACCTCCTTAATTATGCTCCCGATAGTCATGATCTTAACCCGATGTTCTGTAGTTTAACTTGAGATGCAAGCTTATTTAAATTAATTAAGTTTAGCGAAAATCTGAGCAGAATCGATCGCTTCGTAGGGATAACCACTGGCATCTAAAAGGCTTTTTTCGGCGATTTCTCCTTCTTTAACGATAATTAAGCGGTTTTTGCCACCGTAGGCTTTAATTGTGACAATTTCTAAAGCGAATAACCCCGGGGAGAAACGGGGATTTATGGCCCCATCGTACTCGAATTTACTCTGCATTAACTGCAAAGCATAGACGTTACTGCTATCAAAGGGTGCTGCCTCCCCCATCGTTTTGGCCCGCACCACCGGGATTAAATCTCGAAAAGGAATAGAAATCCTTTGCCAGGTGCGATCAAATGTATCAAAAGAATAACAGTAACCGATACCATCCCAACGTCCTTCACAACGCAGAATTAATTTATAGCGTTTTCCGTCCCCTTCTACCTGTAATTCTATTCCCTCGTAGTTAGATAAATTTAGGGGAGGATTCAGGTTTCTGGTACGAACTGAGGCAAAACCACCGTTATTTTCGGTTCTAACGATACCGGAAAAGAGCGCTCGTCCTCTAGTCAGGGTTATCTGACTCTCGCTCACTCCTCCCATTACCACATCATCCACCGCACCCCAGATTTCTTTTATATCACTGCTGGGATTGCTAAAGTCAAAGAGGGTTTTTTCGGCGGTTATACCAGTATTTTTCAATAAATCGAGTAAATTAGCTAAACTATGGCGGTTATTCTCCCCTTGACAGTAGATAATCTCATCAATCCCTGTTAATAATTGCGGGGTTTGCAGAGCGAATAAATCGACATTTTCGCCGAATAATTGACGTGCATCATCAATATTATCGACTAAAGCGCGAATTTGATAGTTTTGCTGCTGTAATTGGGTGATTACCTTTCTACCGATCGCATTTTCACCACCAATCACTAAAATAGTCTTCATCCCTATCCCTTGCTCATTTGTTAGCTGAATTTTTTTATCTTCCCCGAAACCGAGCAGCTTTTGCAGACAACTCCAGAGGGGAATACTATCAAAATAGTCCAGAGTTTGCCAAAATCTCTGAAAATCCCAGTTTTTTGACTCAGCCATAACTTTTATCTCCTTACTGCCATTAATTTTTATTTTATCGAGTTAGCTTGGCTGTTTGAGATCAAAAGTTCTCCTGTAAAAATCAAAAATCTTCCGTTAGGTGAGTAGAAAAGAGATAGGAGGAGAAAAAAGACAAGAGACAACTATCCTACCCATAAAACCTAAGATTATGTCAAATTTATCTGTGCTTTTAGATATTTTGACCCGATAGCGGCTCGAGAACTTACTTTTGCAGGATATTAATTCTAACAAAAAATCTTTTTGCTTTGTTCGATTCCATACTATCTAAGTTTTTAAGCTCATTAAAACTACTAATTTGCTATAACCAGTCTAGGAGAACCCACGGGAGGAAGTGGAAAAAGTTATGGAGTTAATTAACAATCGTCCCCGAAAATGTCTTGACTATCGAACCCCCTTTGCGGTATTCTATGGAATAGGATCAGATAATGATGCTGTTCAGATTTGAGTTGACTACAAATTTTTTTAATCATCATGCCACAACAATCCTTAATCCCTAAAACCCCGACAGAGCAAGCCATTACCCCCCCCCCCCGCACAAAATGGTTTAAATGTCAAGCTTTTTAGAAAAATATTTTTATTGTCTCCCCTGTTCTTTTGGGAATTATTTGGTTTAGAAGTTAGCTCGGTTAAAGCAGTAGAAAACCTGCAATGTCCTGTCATTTCTAGGGAAGAAGTTGATACTAATGCTCTTAAAAGAGAAATTGCTAATTATTCAGCTACTCTGCGAGCCTATCCTAGCGATCCTAACACGATTAAACTTTACATTCAACGGGGAATAGCGCGAGAAAAAATTAACGATCAAAAGGGAGCGATCGACGATTTCAGTCAATACATTTGGTATAGTAATTATAATGCTCCCGGATTCAAAGATCGACAGTTACTCGCCCAAGCCTATAATCAAAGAGGTGAGTTAAAGTTAGCCATGGCGATGGAGGAAGAAGAAACCCCTATAGCCGAGGAAATCCCTGTTATTGAGGAAGAAACGCCTATAGTTGAGGAAATCCCTGTTATTGAGGAAAAAAAACCTATAGTTGAGGAAATCCCTGTTATTGAGGAAGAAACACCCCTTATTGAGTCAGAAAGGCCAATAAGGAAGCAGCATCAGCTAAAATTATTAGAAGCTGCTCAAGCAGATTTTCGGCAAGCCTTTAAATATAATCCCAATGAAAGTGAAGTTTACTTTAACCTAGCAAGTGTTGCGTCTTTGCTCGATCATCAATCCTTGGCTTTAGATTATTATCAGCGTTTTATCGGTTATGAAACTGAAAATTATCGCGGCTATTATCATCGAGGACAGCTATACTCTCGGTGGGGAAATTATGCAGAGGCTATCAAAGATTATGACCTGGCTATTTTATACCAACCCGATCTAATTGAACTCTATTATAATCGGGCCATAGCTTTAGAAAAGATAGGGAGAAAACGAGATGCTTTTAAGGATTATAAAATCGTTTTAAAATGCTCACCCAAACTATTTTTAGCCAAGAATGCTCCTAGCAGTTATCAAAACCGTGCCAGAGTACAAATTGAAATCGCTGACGAGGAAGTAGAATTAGCCAATTTATCGAATAATTCCCCGGAAGGATATCAAACAGCGATCGAGTATTATAATGGAGCCATCAAAGACTTAGCACTTGTCATCCGTATTAATCCCAACTACGATAAAATTCCCCATGCTAGAGCATTTCTTAAACGGGGTTATGCTCACCTAAGACTCAACAATAATCAAGGGGCAATTCAAGATTATAACCAAGCAATTTATCTGCAACCCCAAGACGCAAAAGCCTATGTATATCGGGGGTTAATGCGGGCCAATAAATATCAAGAATACGCAGGAGCTTTAGAGGATTTTACTGCGGCAGTGGCACGAAATCGTCATGATGCAGCCGCTCACTATCATCGGGGATTAGTGCTGTATAAATTAGGGCGTTATCAGGAGGCAGTAGATAATTATAATATTGCCTTAGACCAAGATGATCGGATCAATACACCTAGTTTTACTTCTCGCTCTGTCTGTAGTGAAAATATCCGAGAATCTGCCAACAAGAATTATTTTTATAACTCCCAAGAAACTGATTTTCGTCCTAATTATAATGTCTCTTGTCATGCTCAGGCGCGAGGAGATGCTTATTTTGCCTTGAAAAATTTTGCCGCGGCCGAAAGAGATTATACTACTTATCTACTTGCCTATCCTAACGATCCAGAAGGGTATCATAAACGGGCCAATGCGCGTTTTGAAAAAGGGGATAAACAGGGAGCGATCGAGGATTATAATGTTTTCTTGCAAAAAGTCCGTGATGCGAGAATTTTCTATAGTCGTGGTAATAGTAGCGCTGACGTGGGAGATGACAAAGGAGCGATTACAGATTATATTCAATCTTTGAGCATTAATCCTATCGATGTGACGGTGTATAGTAATCGGGGAAATGCACGCACCGATACCGCTACTATTCCCGATAATGTACAAGTAACACCGAGAATATCGGCCAATCCGATCGCCTATAATAATCGTGGTATTATTCGACGACAAACTGGGGATAAGGAAGGTGCTTTAGAGGATTTAGATAGAGCAATTAGCTTGAATTCCAATAATCCGATCACCTATAATAACCGGGGAGTTATTCGCTTTGATTTGGGAGATAATGTTGGTGCTTTGGAGGATTTAAATATCGCTATTGCTCTCCAATCTAACTATGCTGAAGCTTACTATAATCGAGGTTTAGTTAAGGAAAAAATCGGCGATAAGAAGGGAGCGATCGCTGATTATCAATTAGCAATTACCTATCAGCCTAATTATGGCGAAGCTTATTATAACTTGGCTCTTGCCAGCTATGATGATAAAAATCCTAGTAGTCGAGTAGTGAGCCTTAACTATTTGCAAAAAGCCGCTAATGCTTTGATAAAAACCGGTAATTTAGAACTGTATGAACGTGCGGTAGAATGGATGTTAAAAATGCAGTAATTTGTCTAAAAAATAAGCTCATTTTTGACAAAGGCTTCAAGATTTTATCATTGATTAGCTTTCTTGCATAATTAATTTTTGGGGGGTCAAAAGGAAGGTGTCCACAGCTAAAAGGCTCCCAGTAAAGAATCTGGCAATTCTCCCCCCTAAAAAGAAGGCTATAAACTAAGTACATGAAAGCTTTTAGCTGAACAAATTAGGTTGTAGATGCAGTCCTTGTTATCAGTTATCAGCTTTTTTCTCCCCCGCTCCCCGCTCCCCCACTGCCAACCCCCAACAGCTAACCCCCATTGAGGACTAGAACGGGCATATTAAAAAAAAACCTGTCCACTGTTCCTGAGAAACGTTAACATAAATTAACAACCCCTTAACAACCGATAAGATCATCCTCAATTTATCAGGAGTTCGACAGCGTGAACAAAAACGGTAATAACAAAAAATGGCGCAATGCGGGACTATATGCCCTATTGTTAATCGTAGTCCTTGCCTTGGCCTCAGCTTTCTTCGATCGCCAGCCAGCAGTGCAACAAACTTGGAAGTATAGCGAATTTTTACAGGAAGTGCGGGAAGGTAAAGTAGAAACCGTGCGCTTAAGTGCCGACCGGCAGCGAGCGATCGTACCCACTCAAGATGGAACAAACGTATTAGTTAACCTGCCCAACGATCCGCAATTAATCAACATCTTGGCAGAAAATAACGTTGATATTTCCGTACTGCCCCAAAGAGAAGAAGGAGTATGGGTAAGAGCCTTCAGTAGCCTCTTTTTCCCCATTTTGCTTCTTGTTGGTCTATTTTTCTTGCTCCGTCGCGCCCAAAGTGGTCCTGGTTCCCAAGCGATGAACTTCGGCAAATCGAAAGCAAGAGTACAGATGGAACCCCAAACCCAAGTTACTTTCGGTGATGTGGCCGGGATTGAAGGGGCAAAATTAGAATTAAACGAAGTGGTAGACTTCCTGAAAAATGCCGATCGCTTCACGGCAATTGGGGCAAAAATCCCCAAAGGAGTCCTTTTAGTCGGTCCTCCGGGGACTGGTAAAACTCTGCTCGCTCGCGCAGTAGCTGGCGAAGCGGGAGTCCCGTTTTTTAGCATTTCTGGTTCGGAATTCGTGGAAATGTTCGTCGGGGTGGGTGCTTCTCGCGTCCGCGACCTATTTGAACAAGCGAAAGCGAATGCACCTTGTATAGTTTTTATCGATGAGATTGATGCTGTCGGTCGTCAACGGGGCGCCGGTTTAGGGGGTGGTAACGATGAACGGGAACAAACCCTCAACCAATTATTAACGGAAATGGACGGTTTTGAAGGTAATACAGGTATTATCATTATCGCCGCCACTAACCGCCCCGATGTGCTGGATGCCGCTTTATTACGTCCGGGTCGTTTCGATCGCCAAGTGGTGGTAGATCGTCCCGATTACGCTGGTCGTAAGGAAATCCTTAATGTTCACTCCAGAGGCAAAACCTTGGCCCAAGACGTGGATCTCGATAAAATCGCCCGTCGTACCCCCGGTTTTACCGGTGCGGATCTGGCTAATTTGCTCAACGAAGCCGCCATTTTAGCGGCACGTCGCAATTTAACCGAGATTTCCATGGATGAGGTCAACGATGCGATCGATCGTGTCCTAGCAGGTCCTGAGAAGAAAAATCGCGTCATGAGTGAAAAACGCAAAACTTTAGTTGCTTACCATGAAGCTGGTCACGCTTTGGTGGGTGCTTTAATGCCGGATTACGATCCCGTCCAGAAAATTAGTATTATTCCTCGCGGTCGCGCCGGGGGTTTAACTTGGTTCACTCCCAGCGAGGATCGCATGGAATCCGGGTTATATTCTCGCGCTTATCTGCAAAATCAGATGGCTGTAGCTTTGGGGGGTCGTTTAGCTGAAGAAATTATCTTCGGTGAGGAAGAAGTGACTACGGGTGCTTCTAATGACCTGCAACAGGTGGCACGAGTAGCGCGGCAAATGGTAACTCGTTTCGGAATGAGCGATCGCCTCGGGCCAGTGGCTTTAGGTCGTCAAAATGGTAATGTTTTCCTAGGTCGTGATATCGCTTCCGATCGAGATTTCTCCGATGAAACTGCGGCAGCTATTGACGAGGAAGTGCGTAACTTAGTGGAACAGGCCTATCGTCGCGCTAAAGAGGTTTTAGTCAATAACCGCGCCATCTTGGACCAGTTAGCGCAAATGTTAGTGGAAAAAGAAACCGTGGACGCAGAGGAGTTGCAAAATATCCTCGCTAATAACGATGTGAAAATGGCGGCTTTAGCTTAAGTTTTGTAACATTTTCTTGACAAACAGCATCCTGATGGGTGCTGTTTTTTTTGTTAAATGAAAATTAATGACAAACTTAATTTCTTGCTGTTAAGCTGTTAATCAGCTTAACAATACCCTGTTTAAATGCGTCTTAAGTAAGTGGTTATAATTAAATTGAAGATATATCCCCCCTTAATCCCCCCTTGATAAGTAGGGTTGATTCATGAATCAACCCTACCTTGATCAGGGGATGTCTGATAATTTTTGATGCCTACCTACTGAGCTTAACATTCCTGTCTTTTCACTGATTATTGTTCACTGTCATGTAGCATCGATGACTACTTCCTCTTTACCTATTCTGATTGTTATTTGTGGGGCAACTGCCACGGGAAAATCCAGTTTAGCCCTACAATTGGCCGAAAAGTTTAATTCAGTAATTCTCAGTGCCGATTCCCGACAAATCTATCGAGAATTTAATATTGGTACTGCTAAACCTAGCTTAGAAGAATGTCAGCGGATTCCCCATTATCTAATTGATATTTGCGCTCCTCAAGATAATTTTACCCTAGCACAGTACCAAGAACAGGCTGAGGATTTAATCAGCAATCTCCACTATTCTCCTCTGTTTTTGGTCGGTGGTACGGGACTTTATATCAAGTCCATTGTCAAAGGTTTAAAAATACCGAGGGTTTCTCCTCAAGCGGATTTAAGACAGCAATTACAAGCTTTAGGACAATCCTATCTTTATCAAACTCTGATGCAGGTAGATGAAGAGGCTGCTAAAAAAATTCATCCCCATGATCAGGTAAGGACTTTACGCGCTTTAGAGGTTTTTTATCTGACAGGAAAACCTATCTCTAGTCAGCAGGGAGAAAATCCTCCCACTTATCCGATTTTACAAATTGGTTTAGATTGTTCCCCAGAAAGTTTAGGCAAGCGGATCACTGTTCGTACTCATCAAATGATCGCCAGGGGATTAGTAGCAGAGGTGCAGAATTTGGGGGATAAATACGGTTGGGATTTGCCACTTTTGCAGACTTTGGGTTATGCAGAGATTAAGCAATATCTCCTCGGCGAAATTTCTTTAGAACAGGCGATCGATCTAATTATCCTCCACACCCGTCAATTTGCTAAACGTCAGCGCACTTGGTTTCGTGCCGATGCTGGTATTGTCTGGTTTCCCGTCGATAAAGAAAATTTATTGGAATCGGTGGAACGACAAATTATTTTGTTTCTTGAGGGGTTGTCAAGGCCCGATATAAAAACACATCATCCTCATTAACGATTAACTGAAAGTTGTCATTTTGATTCAGTTTATTTAAGTGATAATCAATTAGTTCTGGTGAACTAGACCAACCGGGATGACGGCGATCAAGTAGGATATAATTAAATTGATTTAAATCTAGGGATTGGGAACCTTCGATCGCTAATTTGATCATTTCTCGATGGGTAAGATGGGGGGCAATTCTAGAAGCAGTCAAGACACTCTCACTGGTGGTAATTTGGGTTAGAGCTTTTTGGGTGGCGGACCAAGTATCGAGGGAATTTAAATACAGTGACCAAAAATAGCCGTATTTAGCTAAGGCAAAAAAGGCAATAATTGCCCAAGTAATTATCCATTTAGGTTTTTTTAACCAGTTACTATTATGGGCTAAAGTGGCGATAACCGCTAGAAATAAAAAGGGCAAAATTGGCAGGGAATATTGAGTGGTTAAGTTTTTTTGTGGGGCATGATCTGCTAATAAATTTAAAGCGAGTGCGGGAATAGCGGCAATTATTGGGGCAGAATAACGCCAGGATAAACCCCAAACTAAGGGAATAATTAATAGGATTAGGTATTCTAGATTATTGCCAGTAAAGATTTTTCCCAAGACTAGATCGGGTTTGAGGAAAAGATTAAAAATAATTGCTGGTAAACTATCTCCTAGATAACTATATCGAGAATCGGCCATTTCGATAACTGCTGATTTTCCTGTCAGGAGAGGGATTAATAATTTCGTGGTGATAATAAACCAAAGAATGCCGCTAATAATAGCAATTATTCCCGAGATTTTTTTCTTTTCCCAGAGAAGTAACCAGATACCCATTCCCAACAATGTTAAAGAGAGAATTGCTTTACAACCGAGAATAATAATGATTCCCAGACAAAATCCCCAGAGATTATTTAATCTTGCAGCTAAAATTGTCCAAAAAATCGCTGGTACTGCGATAACTTCGGGATGAAAATCAAAGAGATTAACATTAAAAATTAGGGGATAGAGCAGATAAACTAAGGCTAATGTATAAGCTTGTTTTTCTTTTAATCCCGCTTCTATTGCCAATTGCCAGAGGGGAAAAGCGGCAAGGGAAAGGGAAAAAGCTTGTAAGAAAAGCAGCCAATAAACGCTAGGATAAATTTTATAAAGTAAGGCTATAGGATAGAGAATAAAAGCGATATGATCGCCTAAGATATGGTAGTCAACAAAAGATATAATCGGTGGTTTACCTTGAGAAATTAGGTAAACTCCTTGATCAAACCAACCAAGATCGAGAGCATTAGATTGAAATAAAATATGTCTGATCGTGCTGCAAATAAACAGGATTATTGTAGCGCAACCAATTAACCAAAATAAATCATTTTTTTTGTGCATAATCGTTAAGTTTTAATGGGATTTTTCGGGATTATTACGACAATATTGCCAGGTATGTATAAAATAGGCAGCAACTTCATTAAACCATGTTTTAAAAATATTTCTGTTCTCACTGGTGACGATAACCCCATTAATAAACTCTTGCCATTGGGTATCATTAGCGGGAAGAATGAAACCATAATAATCACAATTTAAAGGATTGCGGGGGATAAGTTGATAATCTTTTTCTAAGGATAAACCGAGAATGACAGCTTCTCCAATTAGCAGAATACCATCACTAGCAAAAGCATCTATTCTATTCCTTCTTAAACTTTGGATACCCCGCAGTCTTCCCGTCACTCCTTGAAATTCTTGATAGGTAGCAAGAGGATATTTTTGTCTTAATAATTCTTGAGTGCTGGTATCTCGCAAAACTCCAATACTTATACCTTCTAAGGACGAAGAAAAGTTAAAATTATTCTGATTATCACTCCGAACTAAAAACTGAGTTCCGGTGACAAAAAAAGGACGAGAAAAACTGACACCATCAGGTATATTTTTTCTGATACTATTAGGACCACACTCGAAATCAACGGTTTTATTTTCCAATAACTGGAAGCGATTAAATAAAGTTGATTTATAAATTTTGACACTGATGATCTGGAGGTTTAATTTATGCTTTAGTTCCCCTCTGAGCAATTGGATAAAATCTAAGCATAATCCCTGCAAATTATTATTACTATCTCGATAGCCAAACGGAATGGCATCTTCTCTCATCGCTACTTCTAATAATCCCGTGCGTTTAATTTTTTCCAGAACCGTTTCAGACTTAGCTGGGAGAGCAGCAAAAATATTAGATAAAATAACGAGAGTAAGAATGATTAATTTCATGACTTTTGCCGAGATTATTTAAGATTTGTTATGACCGTGATCCCATTGATCTAAAATGTCTTTGAATAATAATTCATCTAACCATGTTTTTACTACCACTGTCAAAGGTAAAGCCAATAATAAACCTAAGATGCCAAACATTTGAGCAAAGAAAATTTGAGCGATTAGGGTAATTGCCGGTAGTAAAGATACCTGTTTAGCCATGACAGTGGGTGTCAGCCAATAACTTTCGACATTTTGGATAATAAAATAGAGAATCAGAATAGCGACAATTTTCCAAGGTGCATCGATAACAGCAATGAGGATCGGAAAAATCACACTAGCAGTCGGTCCGATATTAGGGATAAAATTGAGCAATCCTGCTAGGATAGCATGAACGAGAACTAGATTAATTTGTAGAACCAAAAGACCGAAACCACTGAATAATCCTACCATAGTTGAACTAATGGCAATTCCCAACAACCAATTACCTAAACCCGCTTCCGATAGGGTAAGAATTTCCTCGGCACGACGACGATAGAAGTTAGGAAATAATTTTAAGAAAGCTTGTCGATAGGGTTGGGGGTTGGCTAACATCATAATTGCTAACACCAGCACGAATAATAATTGCAAAATTGCCGCAACTGAGTTAGAAAAGAAGGTAAAAAAGTTACTAAAAACAAAGGTTCCTAAAGGTTGTAACTGCCGGACTAAATCACTTAAGTTAGGCAGCGACGGCAACCAATCAAATTGAAATTGTTGTCGCCATTGAATCGAGTTATTGCGGACTAAATCCCAAGCTTGCGGTAAAAGTTCAATTAATTTTTGAAACTGTTCGATAAAGGGAGGAACAATAATTACAAAAAATAAAATCACAATTGCTAGACTCGTCAGCAGGGTAATTAAAATAGCCAAACCCCTTTTAATCCCCAATCTCTGCAATCCTTTCACACATCTATTTAAGGCTACGGTAAACACGATCGCCATAAAAATCAATAATAACAGCTGTCGAATCTGCCACAATACATACAGAGCCATTATTAAACAGATAAACCCCAACCACTGACCAAATTTCACAACCTTGATTTATCCTATCGGGACAAGTTTTATCATACAGCAGTCGGTCGTCAGCTTTTTTCAGTTATCAGTTATCAGTTACCAGTTATCAGTGGGACTCTGGTTCTTCGTTACTTAGTATGGTTCGATAGGGGGGCATAAATCGACTAAATCCTTATCTGGCAAGAGATTTAATTGATTAGTTCGCTCTAGATCGAAAACAATTAACAAAAATCGCCAAATGTCTTTCTCTATAAGGGTTTCATCCCTTATAAACCCGTCCATTGCATAACACAAACCGAAGAACCTATATGGATGACAGCAACAGTGCTGTCTTTTCACTGATTACTGTTTACTGTTCACTGATAACTGACCAAATCTCCCCACTTCCCCACTTCCCCACTTCCCTCTCCCTAACCCCCAACAGCATAAATTAAGTTTTGTATCGATAGTTTGCTAATTTTGCTGTTATATGCTATACAGTTACGATCCAAAACAGGATAGAAAAACGAGATTTTCTTAATTACCAGACATTTTCTCAAATTTTATGGCAACTCTCCCAGAGTCAAATTATCCTGAAAGAAATCCTCTCCTAGAAAATCCGACAAGACTCAGCAAAATTGTGGCCATTAATGCTTTTATCCTTGTATTAGGACTTCGATGATGAAAGAATTGGAGCGATACTATAAAGTTTTAGGGTTAGATCATGGGGCATCTCTCGATGAGATCAATCAAGCCTATAAGGATTTGGTGTTTATTTGGCATCCCGATCGCATTCCCAAAGATAATCAGCGTCTCTTGGAAAAAGCCACCGCTAAACTGCAAGAAATTAACCACGCTAGGGAGCAATTGCGGCAAATTCATCAAAATTCTCCTAAACGCTCCAATTCCGCCCCTAAAACTGAAAAACAGCCCGCCCACGCCTATAAAACTGCTTCCCCCTATCAGCCTCACCCTAGCCAACCCGGCCAAAATTCACAAACCCATAGTCAACAAACCCATAGTCAACAAAGCCACTCCCAGAATAACCATCACGTCCCCAATCATGCCGCCGGCCGCCCTCACTATCGGGATTTAAACGGAGCCGATTTACAGGGGGCTAACCTGAAAGAAAAAGATCTCTCTAGTCGCAGTCTCATCGGGGCAGATTTAAGCCATGCCGACTTAAGCGATAGCTTCCTGCACAAAGTTAACCTAGAAAAAGCTAATCTGTACAAAGCTAATCTTTTTCGCGCCAATCTCCTCGAAGCTAACCTTAAAGGCGCAAATTTACAGGAAGCCAATCTCATCGGGGCGGATTTAAGCGGGGCGGATTTAAGTGGGGCAGATTTACGCGGGGCAAAAATTGGCTTTGGTAAGCGTATTATGGTGAAATTAACCCGGGCAATTTTAACAGGAACAATTCTCCCCGATGGCTCGATTCATCAATGAGTAACCTCTTGCTAATTTTGATGTTTCTTTAATATGAACTATCACCTGATGGGCATTTATTACACAATCGCTGCTCTTTTTCTAGGGATACAATTAGCTGCAGGAGAAAATTTATCGGCGGCAAATCCTGATTTTATACGACTACAAAAAGCTTTAGAAAAACACAATTTCATCGTCAAAATTGCCACGCCACCAGTGCGAGGAGCCTACGGTTTATTTGATAGTAAAACTAGAATTATTTGGATTCATCCCCTGGTTTTTGACTTAGGGATTGCCCGACCGACATTAATTCATGAAGCTGTCCATGCCGCCCAACTTTGTCATGGAGGCAAAACAGTTAAAGCTCTTAATTTAGCCATAGAACCACCAGCAATGACCAGAAGATTTTTTATGAATTATGAGGGTTTTAGCAGACAAATTGAAGCCGAAGCCTATACTGTTCAAGTTCAGCCCGATGGTCTAGATTTAGTGATTTCTTTACTGCAAAAATATTGTCCTTAACACTTGCCGGTCAACCAAGCAAAATCAGCTAAATTAACCAGAGTAAACCAGTCGATAAATCTACCAATCCCTTTCTAATTCTTCGGCCACACGACGATAATCGGCCCCGGCTTCTTGGGCATTTTTACCGCGCCAATTGGTAATAGCTACCCCGTCTAAAACGGCTTTTTCGTGGGCCTTATAATTTCTGACAAAAGCATGACAGGCAGGAATACCTAATTCTAATAAAGTATTTTGTGCTTCTAAAGTTTCCTTAAGACTACGAGAATCCACTTTTGTTAATAAAACCCGATAGGCAATTCCTAGGGGTTTAACTGCCGTGCGTACCGTGTCAATTAAAGCCATTAAATCCATCGGTGCGGGAGGAGTCGGTAAAATTAAATAATCTGATTCTGCTATGACTGCCGTAAGTAATTCGGAACGCAAAGCTGGTGGTGTGTCAATCACGATCAGATCGTACTCGATAATTTGACGCAATTCTCCTAATTTCTCTGTATTAATTTGCTTGGCTAAATCAAATACCATACCCGCTTGATTTCTTTCTACCCACCAAGTGGAGGAACCCTGCGGATCCGCATCCACCAGCAAAACACGCTGATTCTGCCCCCAAATTGCCGCTAAATTGACCGCAGTGGTGGTTTTACCCACACCACCTTTACCGTTGACAACAGCGAGAATTTTCGGGCTATTAGGCTTTAATTGCGAGGTTGTTGAGGAATTTGGCATTTTTAGTTATCGGTTATTTTAGCTGTCAGGAGACGGGAGATAGGAGACGGGAGTCAGGAGTCGGTATTCAGCATTTTCTAGTCAGGAGACTGTTTTTATTTATTCTCCCCGCTGATTCTCTCCAACGAGTTCACGAGTCAATTATCGTCTCGCCAATTCTTTTTCCGACTTTCCTAGCCACCAAGCTGATTATCGGGTCTGATGACACCATTGTTACTCCAGTGTGAGTTCAGGAGCCTTCCAGGTTTAGAATATCAGGGTTTACCGCTAGTTTCTCTTTTTCTTTTTAGGGCGCGTAGCGTCCTTCAGTAGCTGATTATGTATTGGTATAATGGCGAATTAATCGAGGATGAGCGAATCAGTCTGGGTATTGATGATATTGGGCTGCTTTATGGGGCCACACTATTCACTACCCTGCGTATCTATCAACAAAGCTTAGAGCATCCCCTGACCCATTGGCAAGAGCATCTTAAACGTCTGCACTCTAGTTTACAAGTTTTCCACTGGCCCGATCCCGATTGGCGGCGAATTCGCCAAGGAGCCGAAAAATTATCCCTATTCTATCCTGTCCTGAGAATCACAATTTTTGCCGATGGTAGAGAGTGGATTAAAGGCAGATTTCTCCCCGAAGATTTAAGCATTAGACAAGAGCAGGGAATTATTGGGTGGGTAATAGATAATCCCGCTTGGCAACGCGTTTTAGGAGAACATAAAACTGGTAATTATTTGACCCCTTGGTTAGCGTCACAAACTGCTCAAAAAAAAGGAGCAAAAGAAGCGATATTAGTCGATCGAGTCGGCAATTGGTTAGAAACTAGCACGGGTAATTTATGGGGATGGAAAGATAATTGCTGGTACAGTCCCCTGCTTACTGCTGATATTTTACCCGGGATCGGTCGCTCGGCTTTGATCGGCTGGTTAAAAAAACAAAATATTTCCCTGCAAGAAAATCTCTGGACCCCCGAATTTGTCAGGACTTTACAAGCGATCGCCTATAGTAATTCTCTGGTGGAAATTATCCCTTTTAATTCTATTCTTGGCTGGGATCTACAGATAAATACAGCCATTTATCGAGAAGTTTTACCAGATTTACAGCAATATTTTTCCAGTCAATTAGAGAATAAATAAGGGTGTGTTACTAGAGGCTAACACACCTAAAATCTGGAAATAATACCGCTCAAGCTTTAAAATTCTCGCTCGGAATTAGCCTCACTATCGCGTTTAGAACCGAGTAAATCTAGTTGATCGACGAGAATCACCGGTTTAGAGCGAGCTAATCCCGTGTTTTTATCATTCCAAGTATCCATTTTTAAAGAACCTTTAATCCCGATTAAACCGCCTTTTTTCACATAATTAGCGGCCACTTCCGCCGTTTTGCCCCAAATTTCCAGATCGAACCAATCCGGCTGATCGCTATTTTTAGAGCGACGATTAACCGCTAAAGTGAAAGTACATAAAACCTTACCCGACTCGAAATACTTGGTTTCCGGGTCTTTCCCCGCTCGTCCCACCAAATGAACCAGATTTAAACTCATGGTCTTAAATCCTCAATTTAGTACAATAGTATGTTTATTTTAGCCCGAAACCCTGACTTTGACCGGTGGCTAGGGAGAAAATTAGGGGCAGGATTTGCGTCAATCTGGAGAGAAAGAAGCGATAATTAACTAGACTTGAGAAACAAAACGTAATAAAATCCAAGTCGATTCGATCGAAAGTCTAGCCATAGCAACGTTGTTATAAGAACAGGAGTGAAAACAAGTGGGTTTTTTTAGAGGTCTAGCCTTATCAAGGGACATAGGTATAGACTTGGGGACAGCAAACACCCTCGTTTATGTGTCAGGGAAAGGTATTGTTTTAGAGGAACCATCGGTAGTGGCGATCGATCAAGATCGTAACCCGATCGCTGTCGGGGAGGAGGCCAAAAAAATGCTCGGTCGGACTCCGGGCCATGTCACCGCTCTGCGACCCCTGCGCGATGGGGTAATCGCCGATTTTTACAGTTGCGAGATCATGTTAGCGGAATTCATCAAACGAGCGCTCGATGGCACGATTGGCAATCCCCGCATGGTAATCGGTGTTCCCAGTGGGATTACTGGAGTAGAAAGACGCGCGGTGGTGGATGCGGCCAAAAATGCCGGCTCGCGAGAAGTGGGGTTAATTGATGAACCGGTTGCTGCGGCCTTGGGCGCCGGTTTACCCGTCTCGGAAGCGACGGGAAATATGATCATCGATATCGGTGGTGGCACGACGGAAGTGGCGATTCTCAGTCTCGATGGGACAGTGATCAGCGAATCCGTCCGTGTGGCCGGGGATGAACTCACGGAAGCAATTATCGCTTATCTAAAAAAAGTCCATAACCTGATTATCGGGGAACGCACGGCCGAAGATATCAAAATTCGCCTTGGTTCGGCTTATCCCTCCCCCGGAGATGAATTTCCTCCTCTGGAAGTGCGGGGATTGCATCTCATGTCCGGTTTACCCCGCACCGTGACGATAAAAGCGGAAGAAGTGCGGGAAAGTATGGATGAACCACTTTCTGTGATCGTTGATGCGATCAAACGTACACTAGAAAAAACTCCCCCCGAATTAGCGGCCGATATTATCGATCGCGGGATCATGTTAGCGGGAGGGGGTGCTTTATTACGGGGACTCGATCGCCTAGTCAGTCACGAAACCGGTATCGTTACCCATGTCGCTGAAGATCCCCTGCGCTGTGTTGTCAAAGGCACGGGAGAAGTGTTAAAAAATCAGAAACTCTTTGAGCGGATCGTTAATGAAACAACTCGCAATGTCTAAAGGTCATTAGGATCGGTTAGCGGCAAAAGACACGGATTCTCACTCTACACAGCCAAGAGGTTTTAAATCGCTCATGTATTCAGCACGACGAAAATGGACACAGCAGGGATGGCGACTTTTTCTGCTCGCTGCCGCTCTGGGGGCAGCTTGGTACATTCGCACCTATCAAAGTGGGGCGATTTTAGAATTGTATGGTTTATTAACCCGCCCTTTTCAGGGAGAGGAAACTAATCTGCAAGAGCAACTTCTGGCCGATCAACGGGTGCGAGAATTACAAAATCGTTTAAGTGAAGTCGAATATCAAAATCAACAATTAAAAAAACAGCTTGGTTATTATCAAACCCAGAAAAAACCCCTGATTTCTGCCCCAATTATTGGCCGCAGCGCCGATGATTGGTGGCAACAGGTAATTATCGGTCGGGGTAGCACCGATGGTGTGCCAGTGGGTGCTTCGGTGACGGGAATTGGCGGTTTAGTGGGACGGATTACGGAAGTTACTCCCCACACCAGCAAAGTTTTATTGGTCAGTAATTCCCAAAGTCGCATCGGAGCAACGGTGAATCGTACTCGGGCCATGGGTTTAATTCAAGGTCAGGATTCCCAAGTCGCCACCCTGCGCTTTTTTGAAAAAGCTCCCGATGTCAAACCGGGAGATGTGGTGACTACTTCGGCTTTTAGTAGTCTTTTTTCGCCGGGGTTGCCCATCGGTCGTATAATTTCCCTTAATTTACAGGAAAATCCCGCCCCCACCGCCAAAATTGAATTTACCGCCACCGTGGACAATCTCGAATGGGTGTTCGTTCACCCGCAACCCCAGCAGTGAGAGGGTGAATTATGCTGAAATTAAGCCGTTTATCAGCCCGTTCTCGTTTTATCCTGAATATTTTAGTCACTATCGCTTCACTGCTTCTCTGTACCTTTCTTTCCTTAATGCGGCTGCCCGGTATGGAGATTTTAGGCATCGCTCCCAATTGGTTACTGATTTGGTTGGTTAGTTGGAGTCTCAATCGCTCTTGTCTCGATAGTGTGGTGGCCGGATTAGCGCTCGGCACTATTCAAGATAGTCTTACCTCTAATTATCCTTCCCATATCATGGTTTTTGGTCTCATCGGCTTCCTCACTTCCCGTTTACACCGACAACGTTATGTTAAAGAAGAATTAATCGCCGTGGTCTTAATTGTCTTTGTTATGACTTTAATTGCCGATGGTGCGCTCGCTTTTCAATACTATCTACAAGGAGGCAAAAATCTCGCTGATCTTTGGCTCGATTATCAACGCATTGGTCTCACTTCTGCTCTGCTTAGTAGTCTCTGGACTCCCCTCGTCTATTATCCCCTCCAGCAATGGTGGCGACAATTTAGCGATCTTTAAGGAGTCAGCTTTTTCAGTTATCAGTTATCAGTGAGCAGTGATCAGATTTGAGTTTTCAGTTCACTGATTACTGATTACTGATTACTGTTCACTGATTACTCACCCTCACCCGCTCAACTAACATGAAATACAAACAAAAACTTAGTCAATTTTTTCATAATCTTGCTAATAAATTAGAGAATTCCGAGCAACCCCCTAAAGTCGATCCTATCGACTCCAAATCTGCGCCAGTTGCGGGGGGAAAGCCAGTAGAAGCCGCTTCCGAAGAAAAAAAGGTCAATTTAGTCTCCCGAACCAGTAGCAAGGCTCTAGAGACGTTAAAACCCTTAAAAAACAAATTTACTACCCTGATCGACAATTCTCCCTTACCGCAATGGCGACAACATCCCCGCTTTGGGTTGTACTTGGGATTGGGATTAGGCGTAACTGGGGGCATTTTAGGGGTAGGTTGGGGCATTTATCGCCTTGAAACCTCTCTACCGCAAAATATCGCCGATATACAAACATATACTCGTCCCGGCACCCTAACCATTCAAGCCGCTAATGGGGAAATCCTCAAGCAAAATGGCCCTAGCACTTACGAAACCGTGAAAATTGCCCAAGTTCCCCCACTGGTACAGGAGGCCTTTATCGCTAGTGAAGACCGCCGTTTTCGCCAACACGGGGGAGTTGATGGCCAGGGTATTGCTCGCGCTCTCTTTTCTAACCTGAGAGCCGGGGGAGTGGTGGAAGGAGGCAGCACCATCACCCAACAATTGGCCCGAATTGTCTTTTTATCCCAAGAAAGGAGTTTTGATCGCAAATTACGGGAAATGCGTATCGCTCAGAAAATAGAAGATAAATATACAAAAGACCAGATTTTAGAGCGTTATTTTCACCTAGTTTATCTCGGTTCCGGGGCCTACGGTCTTGCCGATGCCGCTTGGTTATATTTCAGTAAACCCGTCGATAAATTAACTCTAGCCGAAGCTGCCACCCTTGCTGGCATTGTTCCGGCTCCTAGTCTCTATTCTCCCCTCGAAAACCCTAAATCTGCCCTAGAACGGCGTAATATCGTCCTCAAAACTATGGCCGAGGTGGGATTTATTACTAACGCTCAAGCCGAACAAGCGATCGCATCTCCCCTAGGTCTGAAAACCAGTCCCCTAAAACGTCTGCAACGGCAAGCGGCCTATTTTACCGATTATGTGGAAAAAGAACTGCCGCAACTGGTTCCCGCTAAAACCCTAGAAGCAGGGGGATTGGTGGTAAAAACTACCCTTAATCCTCGTTGGCAAAGGGAAGGGGAGGAAGTGGTAGAAAGAGCGGTTTCTCGTTATGGCAGGTGGCAGAACTTCCAACAGGCAGCTTTAGTGGCAATTGACCCCAAAAATGGACAAATTAAGGCCATGGTCGGGGGAATTGACTACGATAAGAATCAATTCAATCGGGTGACACAGGCAAAACGTCAGCCAGGATCTACTTTTAAGCCTTTTGTCTATGCGGCGGCGATTGCGGCGGGGAAATCCCCCTATTCTAATTATAAAGATGCACAGTATGTGGTGGATGGTTATAAACCGGAAAACTACGGCGATAAGTATAGCGGCCGCGAGGTGTCCATGCGCGATGCTTTGACTTCTTCCCTGAATGTGGTGGCAGTTCAGGTGTTAGTGGCTGTGGGTTGGAATCCGGTGATTAAATTAGCTCAAGATATGGGGATCCAGTCGAAACTTTTACCCACTTATTCTTTGGCTTTGGGTGCTTCGGAAGTCAATCTTTTAGAATTGACCAGCGCCTACGGAACCTTTGCTAATAATGGTGTGCATCAACCAGTTTACGGTATTAATCAGGTACTCGATCGCAATGGTAAGGTAATTTATCAAGCCAATTTTAAACCGAAAACTGCTCTCAATAAAAACACGGCAGCGACGATGACTTGGATGCTGCAGGATGTGGTTAATTCGGGAACGGGAACCCCCGCACAAATTGGTCGTCCAGTGGCGGGAAAAACTGGCACTTCTGACAAGGCTCGTGACCTTTGGTTTGTCGGTTATATTCCCCAATTAGTCACGGGAATTTGGCTCGGTAATGACAATAATAAACCCACCAATGGAGCCAGTACCATGTCCGCTTGGATGTGGCGACAATTTATGTTAGGAGCAATTAAGGATATTCCCTATCAAGGTTTCCCAGAACCGAATTTAGGCAAACGTCCAGTGACAGTAAAAGCGGAACCAATTAAACCCCGACGTACCTACTTTACCCAAACTACTAACAATCGTTTAGCCAGCAGCGATGAGGGTTCCCCCACCGAAGGACCCATCCGCAGACGGCGACGGGTTCGGGTAAGTCGCGAGCAAACTATCGTTCGTTCTAATACTAGCGAACCGGGCCAACGCCGTTCTAGTCGTCGGCGTACTACCGTCGCTCCTACCAGTGCCGCTGCTCCTAGTCCTGAAAATGCAGCCCCCGCGGCAGCCGAACCGATTACCGTTCCCGTCACTGTGGCAGCTCCCGAAACTCGTTCGGTTCCCCTACAGGTAACTCCTCCCCCCGATGTGGCTCCTCCTGCACCCCCGGCAGAAAGACGCTGAATCGGCACGACAACCCTCGCAGGATTTGCGGGGGTTACAGAGGATACTTTATCTCTGCTGATTTCTGAAAGCCTTGTAAATCAAGAGTAAAAATATAGTTGCACACGGGGTTAAATCCGTTGAGTATAGGCTACATATCAGGAGAGGCACTCATGCAAGGGGAGTGACTCTTAAATTATTACAGATGCGTCAGCGGCTGTCCCCCAACGGGGGGTTTGGGTAGGGTTGATTCATGAATCAACCCTACTATCAATCAACCCTACTATCAATCAACCCTACTATCAATCAACCCTACTATCAATCAACCCTACTATCAATCAACCCTAGGAGTTTGGGGGTTCTACCCCCCAAAGGCTTGGATTGAGTGATAAAATCGGAAGTAATACTAAATCCGTTGAGTATAGGCTACATATCAGGAGAGGCAGTCATGCAAAAGTGGGAATAAATAATCAGTTTTTAATAACTGGATTTAGTAGAATAACTTAAAAGCCGTTTAATGCCGATGACCAGTCTTATTTCCCCCACTACCGTCTCCTCAACCCGTTTAAGTCTCAGCTATCAAGTGGCTATGCCGGAACCGACTTCACACCTCTTTGAAGTTACTCTACAGATTACCGGTTGGCAAGCTCCGATTTTAAACCTAAAAATGCCGGTTTGGACTCCCGGTTCCTATCTAGTGCGGGAATACTCCCGTTTAGTCCAAGATTTTCAAGCTGTTAACCTCAACAGTCGCAAAGTTGCTAAAAATCACTGGCAGATTGACAATGGTGACAGTTCCGAAATAACGGTCAAATATCGCGTTTTTGCCCACGATTTAACCGTCAGAACCAACCATCTCGATGATACTCACGGTTACTTCAACGGGGCTGCTTTATTTTTCTATATCCCCGATTATCAAAAACATCCCCTCACCCTGACAATTATCCCTCCCCATGGCGATTGGCGCGTTACCACTGCCTTAAAATCTTTACCCGGACAGAAAAACACCTTTCACGTTCCCGATTTTGATACCCTAGTGGACAGTCCTGTGGAGGTGGGGATTCATCAGTTATACGATTTTGTCGTCGAGGGAAAACCCCATCAATTAGCTATCTGGGGACGGGGAAACGCCAATCCTAGTCAAATTATCGCCGATACCACTAAAATTATTCAAACCGAGTCGGCTATGTTCGGTGGACTCCCTTATGATAATTATCTCTTTTTGCTACATCTTTCGGCGGCTGGTTACGGGGGACTAGAACATAAAAATTCCTGTACCCTTAACTATACGCGTTTGGGATTACGAGATAAGGATAAATATAATCGTTTTCTGCAATTAGTCGCCCATGAGTTCTTTCATCTCTGGAATATCAAGCGTATTCGCCCAAAAGCTTTAGAAAGCTTCGATTATGATGCAGAAAATTATACTTCTTCCCTCTGGTTTGCCGAAGGAACCACCAGTTATTACGATATAGTAATCCCTCTACGGGCGGGAATATACGATAGTAAGACTTTTTTAGAGCTTTTAAGCAAAGAAATCACCCGTTATCTCAATATACCCGGTCGTCTTGTCCAACCTCTAGGCGAAGCGAGTTTCGATGCTTGGATAAAACTCTATCGACGGGATAGCAATAGCGATAATAGTCAAATTTCCTACTATCTCAAGGGGGAATTATTGTCGCTGCTTCTCGATTTACTAATTCGCACCCACACCGATAACCGTCGTTCCCTCGATGATGTTTTACGCTCGATGTGGCAACATTTCGGTAAAGAGGAGATTGGTTATACCGATGGGGAATTGCAAGCAATTCTCGAATCTGCCGCAGGGGTGGATTTAAGCGACTTCTACCGCCGTTATATCGACGGTTTGGCAGAATTACCCTTTAATCAATATCTTGAACCTTTTGGACTCTATCTGCGCGGTGTTGGCAATGGGGAGACGATACCTCATCTGGGAATGCGGGTACAGAGTGAAGCGGGTAAAGAAATAATTAAATTTGTCGAGATGGGTTCCCCTTGCCAAAAAGCGGGAATTAATGCTGATGATGAGTTATTAGCCATCGATGGATTGCGGGTGACGGCGGAACAGTTAAACGAAAGATTAAAAGACTACCGCACAGGTGATATTATTCAGATAACAGTCTTTCATCTCGATGAATTGCGAACCCTTGCTGTTCAACTGGCTGCCCCGCAGACGATTCGCTATGAAATTATCAGGGTAGAAAATCCTTCTAATAGCCAGAAACAAAATTTTTCCGCATGGGTAAATCCCGTTTAGTTCTTGGTTCAATCAAAAAAAAATGTCTATTACCGAAATTCCTTTCCTTCCTCTCGCCTATTTTGAGAATAAATTTATCCCTTTTAGTGAGGCAAAATTATCCGTTGCTACCCACGCACTACACTACGGAACTGCCGCTTTTGGGGGTTTACGAGGTACTCCCGACCCTAACAATCCTGGACAGATATTATTATTTAGATTAGAACGTCATTGTCAGCGTTTAAGTCAAAGTGCTAAGTTTCTTAATTACGAGATTCCTGCCGATAAAATCTATCAAATAATTATCGATTTTGTTAAAAAGAATCAGTGTCATCGACCTTTTTATATTCGTCCCCTTGTCTATAGTTCCGGGTTGGGAATTGCCCCGCGATTGCATGGTATCGAGAAGGATTTTCTAGTCTATGGTCTAGAAATGGATGATTATTTAGCAGCCGATGGGGTTAACTGTCGGATTAGTTCTTGGTATCGTCAAGAGGATAGAAGTTTCCCGTTGCGAGGTAAAATTAGCGCCGCTTATATCACTTCTGCTTTAGCAAAAACGGAAGCGGTAGAATCGGGGTTTGATGAGGCAATTTTGATGAATTCTCAAGGTAAAGTCTGTGAAGCGACGGGAATGAATATTTTTATCATCAGAAATGGTCAGCTAATTACTCCTAGTTTTGACCAAGATATCCTAGAGGGTATTACTAGAGATAGTGTTTTAACTATCGCGCGGGATTTGGGTATTCCGGTTATTGAAAGACCCGTAGATAAGACGGAGTTATTTATCGCTGATGAGGTGTTTTTAAGTGGCACTGCGGCGAAAATTACTCCGATTAAAAGGATTGAAACTTTTTCTTTACCCGCGGCTAAACCGATTACTTATCAGTTAAAAGAAAAGTTAAGTTCTATCGTTCTCAATCAGGAACCAAAGTATCAAGATTGGATTACTAAAGTTCCTTTATAGTTAGACAAATTCACTCAATTTTTCCGGTTCTTCGGTTTGTTTCATGCAATGGACGGGGTCATGAGGGATGAAACCCTTATACACAGAGATGTTCGGCTATCTTTGTCAATTGTTTTCGATCTAGAACGAACTAATCAATTAACTCTCTTGTCGGGTAAGGATTTAGTCGATTTATGTCCCCCGATCTAACCATACCAAGTAACGAAGAGCCTTTTTTCCCAAACCTTGCCAGGAATATTATCTCTTATCTTGACCAGATGGATTGACTTCAAGGGGTGACAAAACAAAGCGAGCAACTGGAACATCTCCCCCTAGATGTTAAGTCTGATTGCCCAGTCATTCTCAACAAGCACTGTTTATTGAGAATGACCGGGGAACCCTGAAATTTTCGGCTTAGTTGCTGGCAGCTTGCCGCCAACTCACTCCTCTAGATAAGTATTTTGACTCAGGCATCTTCCTCTTTTGAGACGTTGTGACACTTAGGGTGCGGAATGTGGGATTTAATTGACATCCTCGCCGCCCTAAAAGTGCGGCGATTCCTAAACCTCACGATTTAAGTTTCTGCTTCCACCACCGTCGCATACCACAGTTAAAAAACCATGTACTGTCTTACACAGAGTCCACAGACTTTCGCCCCATTTC